>JANOWA010000184.1:0-14830 GCA_031417675.1 Methylotenera sp. | reverse complement strand
AAGCGACCATCGCGGCGATTGCGTGAATCAGCCACAACAACGTTGTAAAATGGGGTCTTTTTAGAGCCACCACGTGATAAACGAATAACGACCATAATCTTGTTCTCTAATAAACTGTGACAGAAAGGCGCGGATTATACGCCAAAAATAGGTAAAGCTGCAAGCAATAAAATGTGCTTTTATTGCGTTTTATACGGTAGCGCGCAAGTTTACGCAGTATAAGGTGTGGGGTCGCTAATACCCGCGCTTGCAAAACCCTCAAAGCGCAGACGGCACGAATCGCATTTGCCGCACGCGTGGCCTAAATTATCGGCCTGATAACAGGAAACCGTTGCCTTGTAAGGCACACTTAAACTTGTACCTAGCGTAATGATTTCGGCTTTAGTCATGTCGATTAACGGCGCATGCACGGTAATCGTCTGGCCTTCTACCGCGCTTTTGGTAGCCAAATTGGCCATTTGCTGAAACGCCGCCACATATTCACTACGGCAATCGGGATAGCCCGAATAATCGAGCGCATTCACGCCAATAAAAATATCTTGCGCGCCTAATACCTCTGCCCAAGCCAAGCTGAGTGAAAGCATAATGGTGTTGCGCGCTGGCACATAGGTAACAGGAATGCCAGCAGGAATAGGATTTTCGCCACTCATCGGGACGTCAATATTATTGTCAGTAAGCGCAGAGCCACCAAACAAACTTAAATCTAATTGCACCGTTTTATGCTGTTTTGCACCGAGGCTACGGGCTATATTCTGCGCGGCTTGCAGCTCGGCAATATGGCGCTGGTGATAATCTAAACTTAAGCAATAACACTCAAAACCTTGCGAGTTTGCAATCGCCAAGCAAGTTGCGGAATCAAGTCCACCAGAAAGTAAAACCACTGCTTTTTTATTAGTATTCATAATCAGATTTTATTCAAATTAAGATGATGGCGCGAAAGCGAGCCGCAGGCAGTACGTTTTTGTACGACAAGGCGATGCTGACAAAGCCAGCGCTTAATTTCAATGAAATCATCATACGCCTGCTTTTTCGCCCCATAATATTTTATGCAGTTGAATCTGCATGCGAACGGGCAATTGGTCGGCCAACACCCAGCTGGCCAGCTCATCGGCTTTTAAATCGTGATAACTGGGTGAAAATAGTACTGGGCATTTCTCGGTGAGTTTTAGCTCACTTAATTTAGCTTTTGCCCAATCGTAATCGTCGCGGTTACATAGTACAAACTTGATTTCATCTTTAGGTTTGATGTGATTGATATTGTCCCATAACATGTTTTTTTCTTCATTCGAGGCGGGCGTTTTAATGTCTAAAATCACCGATACGCGCGCATCGACAGGTGCAATATCCATCGCGCCGCCCGTTTCTAGCGACACGCTGTAACCCGCATCACATAAGGCTTGTAGCAAGGTGTAGCATTTTTTTTGCGCCAGTGGCTCGCCGCCTGTGACGGTGACATATTGCGTACCGAACTCGGCTACTTTTTGCATGATATCGGTGATTTCCATATTACTACCGCCGCTAAACGCATATGCCGTATCGCAATAAGTACAGCGCATGGGGCAGCCTGTCAGGCGCACAAATACTGTAGGCAAGCCAATTCGGCTGGTTTCGCCTTGCAATGAGTGGAAAATTTCGTAGATTTTGAGCGACATAAATATCAATAAAAAAACGCCAACGGTGAAGTTGGCACTATTTTACCGCGAATGATGATTAAATTAGAGTGCTATTTAATGGCTTCCAGCGCTTTCAAGCGTTTTTGCGCACTTGGCGTGACCACTGCGGTGGGGTATTTCGCAATCAAATCACGCAGCATTTTTTTCGCGCTGCCCACTTGCCCAAGCTGAATTTGACCGTTAGCCATGTTGTACATCGCGTCTGGCGCTTTTGGGCTATCGGGGTGCAAATCCAGCACTTTTTGCTGTGTGGCGATACTAGATTTGTAATTTTTTAGTGCAAATTGGCTGTAACCCATGCCGTAAAGCGCATCTGGCGCGAGCTTGCTGGTGGGATATTCGCGCAAAAATGCATCAAACGCGGCAAATGCCTCTTTGTGCTTGGCCGATTGGCTTAGCGCATTCGCGTCGCTAAAGGCTTTGGCGTCTTTTTCCTCTGCCATTGGCTGTGCGGATGTATTGCTCGGCGCGGTGTTTGATGCGCCATTTGCTGGCATAACCGTACCGCCTTCAATTTTACGCAATCGCGTATCGGTATCTACATACAAATCTTTTTGACGCGTTTGCGTGGCCTCTAAATTGTGTTGCGCCACTTCTAAATCGCCTTTTAAGTTGGCCACTTCTTGCTTTAAGGTTTCAATTTGATTTTGCATTTCACTCAAACCGCCGCCTTGCACAATCACCTCTATCGCTGCAATACGTTTTTCCATCGCGGCTTGGCTTTTTTTCAGTTCGCTAATCGCGGCCATGGCAGCGTTGTGATCCGATTGTTGCTTAGTCTCGACTTCAACAATCTTTTTGCGCGCTTCTTTGTCGTCAAACAAAGCTGCCTGCGCCGTACTAAACGACGCAAACGCAACAAGACTTAAGCTAAGCAGTGCTATTTTCTTCATGGCCAACATCAATTAATCGCCTTCGTAAACAACATCTGCACGGCGATTTTTAGCAAAGCAATCTTCATCACCGCAATTTTGCACGGCTTTTTCTTCGCCGTAACTAATTGTTTCTATTTGCTTATCTTGCACACCTAATAAATTAAGCGCCTTTTTAACCGCCACTGAGCGACGTTGCCCAAGCGATAAATTGTACTCGCGGGTGCCACGTTCATCGGTATTGCCTTGCACAATCATTTTGGTATCGGGGTGCGCAACGAGATATTTACCGTGCGCCTCTACAATTGGGCGATATTCGGCTTTAACGGCATCGCTATCGTAATCAAAATAAATCGCGCGTTTTGAGAGAATATTGTTTGGGTCTTTTAGCGGATTATTTTTATCATTGCCGTTGGCACTGCTATCAATAGCGGCTTCTTTAATCGCGCCAGTATCTGCGCCAGCGCCTGCATCAGGCGTGGTGTTTGCGGTGGATGCGGATGGGCTTTTATCTTCAACCGTGGCAGGCTTTATCGGTGTGCTTTTGCAAGCCACTAACACCACTGAAATGGCCAGCGCCATAAATAATTTTGTGCTGAATGTTGACATCGTTCTCTCTCCTTATTGATACCCATCATTGGGTTAATTTAATACAAAATTTTTTACTGATAAACCAATTTAAAGGCCAACTTAATTAAGAAGCGGCCCCCAAGCAGGCTCGCGCACGTCGCCAGTGGCATCATTTAAGCGTTGGCGTACTTTACCATCACTCGAAACTGCTGCCAATGCGCCCCGGCCATGCAATTTGGTAGCATACAAAATCACACGGCCATTGGGTGCAAAGCTAGGCGAATCGTCTTGTGCGCCCTCACTTAACAATTGCACTTGGCCGCTGGCTAAATCTTGCAAGGCCACGCGGAATTTACCACCATCATTGCGAATATAGGCCAAGCTTTTGCCATCGGGCGAGAAACGTGGCGAAACATTATAAGCGCCTTCAAAGGTGACGCGGCTTGCGCTGCCACCGCTAGCGGGTACTTTGTAAATTTGCGGTTTACCGCCGCGATCTGAGCTAAAATAAATTTGACTGCCGTCGTGCGAAAATGTAGGTTCGGTATCGATGCTATTGCTTTTGGTGATTTGTTTTAAATCGCCGCCGCTAGATGAAACGGTGTAAATCTGCGAGTTTGCGCCATAGGTCAGCACAATCGCCAGTTTGCTGCCGTCGGGCGACCAAGCAGGCGCGCTGTTATTGCCTTTGTAATTGGCCAGCACTTCTTGCGTGCCGCCCGTGAGCGATTGCACATAAACAATCGGTTTTTTCTTTTGAAATGAAACGTAGGCCAGCTTTGTGCCATCAGGCGACCATGCAGGCGAGATAATTGGCTCGTTAGATCGCAGCACCGATTGCGGGTTGTAGCCGTCAGCATCGGCCACCAGCAAAGCGTATTGCTTGCCCGTTTTGGTGATGTAGGCAATGCGACTGGCAAACATGCCACTCTGCCCTGTGAGTTTTTGATAAATCACATCGGCAATTTTATGTGCAGTTGTGCGCACTTGGTTGGGCGCAATTTGATAATCCATGCCCGCTAATTGCGTTTGTTTTAGCGCGTCCATTAACTGAAAGCTCACTTTTAACTTGCCACCGCCTAGGCTTTCCACATTGCCAACAGTAACCGCTTGCGCCTGCAAAGCCACCCATTCAGCGTATTTAATTTGCGATGAATTGGTAGGCAGGTTAGCCATGCCACGTGTTTCTAACACGCGGAACAAGCCGCTGCGCTGTAAATCGGCGGCAACAATTTCGTTAATATTTTCTTTTGTGTTGGCCGCGCCGCCAAAAGGCACCACGGCGATGGGGATTTGCTGCGCGCCGCCGCCACTAATTTCGATTTCGAGCGCAGCGTTTGCTGTGAGAGCGGCGAAAAATGCCGCGCACAAAAATATCCAACGAAGTAATTTCATAAGCTATTGGTATCTTATTGTTTAAAAAGTTCAGACAAATTCTACTGCAAACAAGCACGCTTGCCACAGCATTTACACTTTATTACAACTTTTACGCTTTGTTAACATTGCCAAACTAGGTAAAAATGGCTAATCATTTGGCCTAAATTTTAAATTTAAATGCTTAAACTGTGCTTTTAAGCTCACATCATCAGGCAATGGTAACGGCTCAGATGCAATAATGGCGCGCTCTACAGCCTCATCACAAGCATCGCTACCGCTTGATTTAGTAATTTTTGGCGTACCGCCAATTTCACCCGTTGGCAATACACTAATCTCGACTTTAATTTCTGGGCTGCCATCGCCGCACAGTGTTTTGTTCACATTCGCCTTAATTTTAGCTTGGATTTTAGATTTGTATTCGCCAATCAAACTGGTATTGGCGGCGCTGGCTAGCTTCTCATCATTACCCTTTTCTTCGCTTAAGGTATCTTGTTGCAGCTTTTTAAGTGCATCTTTATTGGCTTTTTCGGCTGCTTTTTTGTCTTTTAACGCATCTTCACGTGCTTCTTGTTTTAGCATTTCTAACGCGTCTTTTTTACGTTGTTCGTCAAGTTGTTTTTGTTCTAAATCTTTTTCTTTTTTAATGTCTTGCTCTTTCTGTTTTTGCTCTAGCTCTTTTTTCTTCTTCTCAAGCTCAATGTCCACTTTGGGCTCTTCTGGCTTTGGCTTATCCTCTACAACTGGCTTGGGTTCTGGCTTAGGTTCTGGCTTTTCCTCGATCACTGGCTTCGGTTCAGGTTTTGGCACATCCACCACTTTAGGCGCGGGCAATTTATCCCACAATGCAACCTCCGTCACCGTTGCAACTGGGTGCGCGGCCTTCCAGTTAAACGAGATTAACATGGCTGCCAGCAAGGCTAAATGCACACCAATAGCCAGCGCGCCCGCTTTCCAAGAGTCTGAATTTTCGTGCTTTCTAATCATGCTTTATAAAACTTACTATTAGATTCACTGCGGCACAGGTTTAAATAACAAACCGACTTTATCGACTTTGGCTTGTTTCAGCAAATCCATCACTTTTATCACTTCGCCATATTGCGTTTTTTCGTCCGCCGCCACCACCACAGGGCGATCTTTTGTTTTAAGCTGATTTTTAATCTCAAACAATAATTTATCGCGCGATAGTGTTTTGCCATCTATTTCAGCCGCGCCATCTTTATGAATAGTCACCACAATTGGCGCGCCAACTTGCTTCATGGCTTGGCCAACTTTTGGCAGCTCCACCAAGCCAGGGTTGGTCATGGGCGCAGTGACCATAAAAATCACCAGCAGCACCAAAGTCACGTCGATATACGGCACTACGTTAATCTGGTTCATCATGCGGCGTTTGCGGGTTCTGCTCATTCTTTAAACTCCTTCAAAAATGCGCGAAAGCGATGAAGCGCAAGGCGCAGGCTGCGCAGAAACCGCAGACAGTACATAAAGTACGGCCAGGTTTCGAGCACAGCATGCAACAAAGCGATTCGCGCTTGTAGCCATTTTATGATTTTCTTTGCAGAATATTGGTAAATTCTTCCATAAAACTTTCGTAACGCACAGAAAGTCGATCTACTTTTGATGCAAAACGGTTGTACGCAATCACGGCGGGAATCGCCGCAAACAAGCCAATAGCCGTGGCTACTAATGCTTCGGCAATGCCAGGTGCTACTTGGCTGAGCGTTGCTTGTGCCACGCTAGAAAGCCCGCGAAACGCATTCAAAATGCCCCACACCGTGCCAAATAGACCAATATACGGGCTTACCGAGCCAACGGAGGCTAGAAACGGCAAGTGCGCGTCCAAATCATCCAGCTCGCGATTATAGGCGGCGCGCATGGCGCGGCGCGAGCCTTCCATCACGTCGCTAATATCCATTTTTGTTACCGCATTGGCTTGTTGTTTATGGCGCACAAACTCTTTAAAACCCGCCTCAAAAATGCTCGCCATGCCTTGTGGTTTGCGGCGGCCAGCGGTGACGCTTTCGTATAATTTGCCGAGGTCGCCACCTGTCCAAAATTTATTTTCAAACGCTTCCGATTCTGCATCGGCGCGCTTAATGGTGGCCACTTTAATAAAAATATACCACCACGAAAATAGCGAGGTAATGAGCAAAATCACCAACACCGCTTGCACAGGCAAGCTGGCACCCATGATGAGTGAGAATAAAGACATGTCATTGGCAACGCTCATACTTGCTCCAAAAGTGTTAGAAAATTAGTTTTTTTGCCACTTGTGAAACGGCGGCTGGAATACGGGTTGGTTTAAAGGTAAGGCTATTGATAAAAGCCGCTTTTACTTGCGCCTCAATCAGCAATTCATCGCCGCGGTATATGTGTTGCACGCATTGCCAGCTGCTGTTGCCAAGCGCCGTTAATTGCGAGTTAACCACCAGTGAATCGTTAAATTTAGCGGGTTTTTTAAAGGCAATTTGCAAGCTATGCACCACAATAATCACGTTTAGGTTATCACGCAAATCGGTTTGCTCAAAGCCCAAATGGCGTAGCCACTCGGTTCGCGCGCGCTCTAAAAAATTTAAGTATTGCGAATGATACACCACACCACCCGCGTCAGTATCTTCGTAATACACACGAATTGGCCAGTTAAACTGGAGGTTATTGTTTATTGCTGCCAAACTTCACCTGTTGCAACTGGTTTAGGCACTGGCAAGCCAAAGTGTTGATACGCCAAGCTAGTGGCTACGCGGCCACGCGGGGTTCGCATTAAGTAGCCTTGTTGAATTAAATACGGTTCTAGCACATCTTCAATGGTGTCGCGTTCTTCGCCAATGGCAGCTGCTAAATTATCCAAACCGACAGGGCCGCCGCCAAATTTTTCTAACACTGCGCTGAGTAGTTTTCTGTCCATTACGTCAAAGCCCAAACTATCGACATCGAGCATTTTAAGCGCAGCATCGGCTACTTCACTACTTACTATGCCATCGGCTTTTACTTGGGCGTAATCGCGCACGCGGCGCAGCAATCTGTTTGAAATTCGCGGTGTGCCGCGCGAGCGTTTGGCGACTTCTTGCGCGCCAGATTCAGTGATTTCTACTGCTAACAAGCCCGCGCTGCGATGCACGATGCGCGATAATTCTTCGGTGGTATAAAACTCAAGTCGCGACACGATGCCAAAACGGTCGCGCAGCGGATTTGTGAGCATGCCCGCGCGCGTAGTCGCGCCAATGAGCGTAAATGGCGGCAAATCGAGGCGCACACTTCTTGCAGCGGGCCCTTCGCCAATCATAATATCTAACCGATAATCTTCCATGGCGGGGTACAAAATCTCTTCAACGACAGGGCTTAAACGATGAATTTCATCAATAAACAGCACATCGTTCGGCTCAAGATTCGTTAGCAAAGCCGCTAAATCGCCCGCCCGCTCTAGCACTGGGCCTGATGTTTGGCGTAAGTTAACGCCCATTTCGCGCGCAATAATATGTGCCAAAGTGGTTTTGCCTAAACCTGGCGGGCCAAATAGCAGTACATGATCTAGCGGCTCGCTGCGGCCACGGGCGGCGTTAATAAAAATCTCTAGCTGGCCACGCGCTTTTTCTTGGCCGACGTATTCGTCGAGCACTTTAGGGCGCAGCGCGCGTTCTAGCGCCTCTTCTTGTGGGTTTTCTGCAGCGGGGGCTATTAAGCGGTCAGTTTCTATCATGCTAGCTATTTTAAACTGATTAGCAATTGCTTGCGCAATTCTAGGTGTTGATTACTGATAAGTTGTTGATTAAATTTTTAATCGGCACTGGCGCGCCTAAATACATGCCTTGGCCGTAATGCACGCCTATGTTTTTAAGCTCTCTTAAAATGGCGTCACTTTCTACAAACTCGGCCACCGTTTTAATGTTCATGGCCTCTGCCACGCTGTGAATAGAGCGCACCATGGCATGATCAATTTTATTGATGTCCATTTCTTTAACAAACGAGCCATCAATTTTTAAGTAATCGACATCAAAATTCTTAAGATACATAAACGATGACATGCCGCTACCAAAGTCATCTAGCGCAAAAGTGCAGCCGAGCTTTCTTAAGGCTGCAAATAAATTAATGGTATTTTTTAGGTTCACAATCGCCGCCGTTTCGGTAATCTCAAAGCAAATAGCTGTTGGCGGAATGGCGTAAATGGTCAATTGCTCGCGTATGTAGCCAAGCAAGCTTTTATCGCTCAGCGAAGTACCCGATAAGTTAATTGAAAACGCATAATTGCATTGTTCATTGCTTTTATTTAACAACTGACGAAACGTAGAAAAGGTTTGTTTAATCACCCATCTGTCAATATTGGGCATCAGGTGGTAACGCTCTGCCGAGGGGATAAACGTGGTGGGCAGCAGGTGTTTACCATCTTGGCCAACTTTGCGAATAAGCACCTCAAAGTGCTGCTGTTCTTGTACATGCGGCGCAAACGGTAGCGCTGATGTAAACGGTGCGACAGTTGATAGCGGCAGTATCGGCTGGCAATATAATACAAATTGCTTATCGTCAATTTCGTCGGTAATGTCGGCAATGGCCTCTACTGCGGTTTTACGCTGCGTCACTTCGACATCGCCCGCGTTAAATAAGAAGCTTTGATTGCGCCCCGCTTTTTTGGCAGAATAGCACGCCATATCAGCGGCATGAATCACATCGCTGACGCTGTCAAAGCCTGAGTTGATAACCACCAAGCCAATACTGACGCCAACATTAAAAATCTTGTCATCATACATAAAGCGATAATCGCGCACCAGTTTAAGCAGCGCATTGGTAATTTGGCTGGCATCGCTTAGGCTGCAATTTTCGAGCAACAGGCCAAATTCATCACCACCCAAGCGCGCCAGCGTATCGCGATCGCGCATTCGGTTATCTAATAGCAAGCTAATCTGTTTCAGCAGCTCATCACCTGCAGCGTGGCCGCATGTGTCATTCACCAGCTTAAATTGATCTAAATCTAAAAAGCAAAATACATGTTGCGCATTGTTTTCATGCACGCTTTTTAGGCTACGCTCTAGCCGCACCTCAAACTCACGCCTGTTAATTAAGCCTGTTAAATCATCATGTTGCGTTTGATAACGCAACATTTTGGTGGCATCATTCACCTTGTCTTGCATGCTGTCATAAGCTTGCTTAAGGCTAGTTGCCATTGAATTAAAACCGCGTTGTAAGGTTTTTAATTCGCCGCTTGAGTTCTCTGTAATCGTCTGCGAAAACGATCCTTCGCCCACTTTATTCACCGCATAAGCAATTTCTTGAATTGGTTTAGTAATATTGCGACCAATCCACCAAGCCAGTAGCAAGCTTAACAGCAAGCCAATAAGGCCTATCAGTACAATTTTTGTGAGCAAATTGCGTTTAAGATCGCTGGAAATGCGCATACTTAAATCGATATAAACATGGCCAAGCTCGGGCTGTGAAAACGTTTTGGCTTTTTCTTCGCTAGCTGCAATCGCGCCAAAATCATCAATTTCAACTAATGTGCGATAAATAGGCGCAGTAAAAACAATCCCTTTTTGATGATTTAACTCGCTAAGGTTTTCATCTTTAACCTTTAAAATCAACGCATCGGCAATCTGAGGACCGCTTAGCGCTAATATTTTTCCCTTATTATCGACCACCATCACCGTCATCACTTCGTTTTCGGCAGATAGCACTTGCTGTACTAATTTTTGCAGCACTTGCGTATTGCCCGAAATAACGCCGTATTCGGCAGCTGGCGCAAGTTGCGAGGCAATAATGCGACCACGGTTTTGCAGCGATTGATTGAGCACGCCAAAAATATGCGATACCGCATAGCTAGCCAAAATAATGGCAAATACTAAGCCAGGTATTGTCCCCAGCAATATCACGCGTGATTTAATGCCTAAGTTTTTGACATCAAAAATATTAGCTGTCAGATTTTTAGCCATTAAGTTTTTTTTGCTTAAAAAGGCATTGATATCGCTAAAATGCGCGGCATGCGCATCTAAAGGCCTAGCGTCTTTAGCTGGCGTGATGATTGACTTAATGTTTTTTTTCTTCATTTTCAATGGTCTCTCTGGTTTCAAACACCAGCATTTTTTTATAAATAGCGTCTTCGTCGGTAATCGCAATGTTGAGAGAGTGCGCCACTTGTTGATTCACCGCCACAGAAAAGTATTTGGGTATTTGTGGTGATGGTAGCTGATTGGATGCTGCCTGCGATTTAATCGCAATTTCTGCCGCCTGTTTGGCTAGTTGCTTAGTGCTGCTGTACACCGATGCCAGCGCGCCTGCTTTTACATACGATTGCGAATAGCCAAACATCGGTTTTTGATGCCGATAACTCGTCAGCAAAATCGATTCGGCCGTTTCGCGGCTATAAATTGAGCGGTCAGGAATCGCCAACATTGCCTCAGTGCTATCGAGCAATTTTTTAAGCTTAGTGATTAAATCCGCCTCGTTACTCACATTTTCATCCATTAGGGTTAGGCCAAGTTCGTCTGCCTCATCTCTTAACACTTCTAAATATTGTGATGAAGCAGACCCTAACAATACGCCTACTTTTTTGGTTTCTGGCAAAACGGCCTTAATCAGCGCCAATTGCCGCCAATACGGTTGATCAAGTACGATTGCGCTAAAATTACCTAGCTCACGTTTACTTTTTGCCAGTATTTGATTAAATACTGGCAATGGCGTAAATACGCCCAGCACTGGCGTGGTATGTTTTAGCATGCTGGCAGCTTCTAGCGCTTTAACGCCTAGCGCAATCACCAGCTCACTGTTTTCAGCAACCGCAAATTTATCGGATTCTTGCATGACAACCACATTTACCCGTAGGCCATTATTTTTGCTGTTAGCTAAATCTACTCTAAAGTTATCCACAAATTCTGTATTGGCTGGCGTTTGTGATGCCATTAAAATAGTGACGCCCGTATAAGCATAGGCAAATTTAATGGCAGACAAGCCAAAAATTAACACAAGCTGTGCCAAAACCTTTAAAAACCTATTTTTATCGCTAAAACTATTCACTACTAAACGCTCTTCTCAACAAACTATTTCAAACTAAAAATTAAGATTTAAATTAACTAACGCACGACGCCCCAATGTGTTGTACAGCGCAAACTCATGATAGTCCTCATCCAATAAATTTTCGACTGACACAGAAAACTCTGCATTCACGCGATTTAAATTAAACTTGCGCGCCACCCGCACATCGTGCCGACGGTTTAATGCAACAGGCTGCCCATCACCCAAGGCTTCTACTGAACCTGTTTGGTAATAGGCGTAGCTGGCATCCCAATTGCCGTCAAATTGGTGCGTAATAAGCGCACTAAACGTGTTTTTGGGCATAGAAGTTGTGAAACCATTGGGTAAGCGGGCTTTATCGCCATTAATATTCACATGCGCATAATTGGCAATGATTTGCGTGGTTTTAAAGAGGCGGTATTTCACTTGCGCCTCAAAACCGTGCACTTGCGCATCGCCGCTATTGATAAAGTTACTAGCATTCCTAAGCGGTCTAATGCTAGCTGTTGGCGTTAAGATTACATCCTGACTTTTGATTATATTGTGTATGTCATCATCGAATATTCGCGCGTCAATATTTAAGTTGCCAACTTGCCCTAAATACCCTATTTCTCTTGATACAATCCGCTCAGGTTCTAACTTTCCGGTATCAGCATATTGTTTGAACAAATAGCTTGTAGCAGGGTTAATAGTGGGTATTCTAATGGCATCGTTAAATTTTTCTTCAATGTAATTTGGAGTCCGCGTGGCAGATGAAACGCCAAATCGCAGCGCATGATTGGGCGTTAATTTAAAATTGAGGCTGGCACGCGGCGAAACATCGGTACCTGTAAAATCGTTATGCTCCAACATGCTGCCAGCATTCACTAAAAAGTGGTCATTGATGCGCCACTCTGCATGGCCAAACAAGCGTTGCAAATTAAAATAGTCTGTTTCGCCTGTGCCCAGCCAATGCGGTGAATAAGTGGTATCTAGGCGAATATTGCCGCCCCAAACCACGCGCCAATTAGTTGCTGGCACAAAAGTATGCTGCGCCTCAATATCATAACGATGCATTTCAATATCGTTATCGATACTAATTTGATCGTCGCGCAAACTGGCAGCAAAGACTGCTGCTCTTGTTTGCGCGGTGGCTAGTGAAGCCCCTCTTCTTAACTCTCTTTCAAGGGTAAATCTTCGTGCATTCGCGCGTAAATTAACAGATGTAAAATCATCATCTGTACGATTAGCACTATGATAGGCTTGCAGCGAAAAATCGCTATCTTCACTCACATTGTGCCGCCAACGAATCAGTTCATAATCAGTTGAAATATCACGCATTCTTGGCACAAACAACACGAAATCTCTTGCCGCTTCGCCATCCGCGCGGTCACCGTTGGTAATACCCAGTTCAAGGTTAATTTCATTACTCGCATCAATGCGTTTATCGGCCTGAAAATTGAGTATATTGGTGCGTTTAAAATCGTTGCGACCATCTAAACCATCATCCTCACGATAGCTCGCACTGACGCGGTATTTAACGTCCGCAAACTCGCCAACATTGCGGTAAAACGCCTCGTTGCGGCCTGTGCCATGCGTTAGCCTGACTGACGAGCCTGTTGAATCTTTTGCATCTTTGGTGATAATACTAATCACGCCTAAAAATGAATTGGCGCCATAGCTGGCTGCATTGGGCCCGCGGGTGATTTCAATACGGTCAATATCATCCACCGTAATCGGCAGCTCGCTCCATTGCACGCCGCCGTATAAAGGGCTGTAAACCGAGCGGCCATTAATCAGCACCTGCATAGCGCCAGCATAGGCCGACGCCATGCCGTGGTAGCTGACTACATGATTAGAGTTATAAATATAGCCTGCATTTTTACCGACATAAAACCCAGGCACTAGGCGGAATAGCTCGGGAATATCCACAATGCCCGATGCGCGGATGGTTTCACGATCAATCACCGTGACGGCAGAAGGCGAATCTTCTTTTGATTGTGCAAGCCTAGAAACGGTCAGCACTTTTGGCACTTCGCCAATGTAGTCGTCCTCCGACAGATTTAACTCAGCACTATACTCAAGCACATTCGCATCAACAGCATAAGCCGCACAGGCGTGTAGCATGCAAGCTGTAAAAATTACGCTTATTAGTCGATTGATCATAGTCTGCAATAGGTCAAATATTCAAATAATGCAAATTTAAAACGAATTTTGTCGCTAAAATTGGTTTAGCAAAAAAATATGTTTAACTCATTCATTAGAATAGTCTTTTTACCACGTAAGGCAGGTTTCGTCTATGCCCCAAACGGGCTGGGCTAAAGCGCTAAAAGTATGCTAAATCTGGCTAATGTCGGTTAGAGTTGCGCCTTAAAAGTTACTTTTTAGCCCAAAGTTTGGCTTTTAATTGTTGCCAAAACTTGCGTACCAGCAATAACAATGGAATGCCTATCAGCAACCATGGAATCGCGCTGACCACAAAGGTAATGACTGAGCCAAAACTTTCCATCATCACCGCGCCAGCATTTTTAAATGCGCGCGCCACTGGCGCAAAAAACCCTTGCTCAGTTATGCCTTGTGCGGCAGTAAAATCAATATTAACCGCCACCAAATCGGTTTCTAACGATAGCGCTTTGCGTATGCTGGTAAAGCTATCCAGCTCGCTTTGCGTATTGGCAAGTTGCGTTTCTACCTCGATTAAGTCTTTAAATTTTGCCAATTTATCCGTCAGCATCACCCGCAGCCTATCACGCAGATCAGTTAGGTTTTTAATGCGCGCATCGGCATCTACTACTTGATTGGTTTTGTCTTCACTATCACGACCGTGCTGCATTACCTCGCCGTTTTTGGCCAAGCCGTCTAAAAATATTTGCACATTGCGGGGCGGCACACGCACGCTTAGGCTGGCAGAGGGTGGATTGTAGGGCGTTTCTTTATTGTAATTGGCGCTTAGCATTTGGCAACTTAATGCCTCGCAATGCGCTACTGCGGCGTCAAACGCGGCTTGCATGTGGTCAGCAGGCGTTTCAATTTGCAAATGATGGCGCAGCGCGATGTATTTTCTTGGCTCTGCAGGGTTTGCAGTAGGTTCTGAAATCTCGGTTAAGCTTTGCTCTGCGCCGCCCACGTTACCAGCACTATCAGCCGCCATTTTAGCCATTGGCGCAGAGGTGTTTACTGGTGCGGGTGCTTCTGCAGCGGGCGCATATTGCGGCGTGCCTTGTTTGCCGCAAGCAGTCATCAGCGCAACTACACACATTAAGACCAGGTAAATCAAACCAATTTTTTTCATGCGATTACTCCCACTCAAATTATTTTGAAAGACTTTTTAACGCCTGTTTAATGCCCTCTGCCACCGTGACTTCT
>JANOWA010000183.1:0-2632 GCA_031417675.1 Methylotenera sp. | reverse complement strand
CAAAAACAGTTACAAAACAATGAGATACTCGGCAAGATTAATGGCGCAGTAGGTAATTTTAACGCGCATTTATCTGCCTACCCAACTTTTGATTGGGAAAGTTTTGCACAAAAATTCGTCGAGAATTTAGGCTTAATTTACAACCCAATGACCATACAAATTGAGCCACACGATTACATGGCGGAGCTTTACGATTGCTTAAGTCGTATTAATACCATTTTAATCGACCTGAATCGGGATATTTGGGGCTACATTTCGGTTGGTTATTTCAAGCAAAAAGTTAAAGCAGGTGAAATCGGCTCATCCACTATTCCGCATAAAGTGAACCCGATTGATTTTGAAAATAGCGAGGGTAATTTAGGTTTGGCCAATGCCGTATTACGCCATATGGCAGAAAAGTTGCCGATTTCACGCTGGCAACGCGATTTAACCGATAGCACCGTATTACGCAATATGGGCGTGGCATTTGGCTACACACTGCTGGGTTACGACTCATGCTTACGCGGCTTGAATAAGCTGGAAATTAACCCAGAAAAATTAGCGCAAGATTTAGATAATAGCTGGGAAGTGCTCGCCGAGCCAATACAGACGGTGATGCGTCGCTATGGTATAGAGAATCCATACGAACAGTTAAAAGAACTCACGCGCGGTAAAGGCGGAATTAATAAAGCATCGCTGCATGCATTTATTGCTGAGTTAAATATACCTGCCGATGCCAAAAAGTTGCTGCTTCAGATGACGCCAGCTAGTTATATTGGCAAGGCTGTCGCATTAACAAAGCATATTTAACATGGCAATAATTACAGAAAATAATGCTTCCCTTGCCGTGCTTATTGATGCTGACAATGCGCAGGCAAGCATTATAGAAGGCCTGCTTTCCGAAATTGCAAAGTTTGGTGTTGCTAGCGTAAAAAGAATTTATGGTGATTGGACCACGCCTAATTTAGGCCAATGGAAAACTGTGTTGCTAGAGCATTCTATCCAGCCTATTCAACAATTTCGCTATACGACAGGCAAAAATGCTACGGATAGTGCAATGATTATTGATGCAATGGATTTACTCTATACTGGCACATTCGACGGCTTCTGCATTGTATCTAGTGACAGCGACTTTACACGATTAGCATCGCGTATTCGCGAATCTGGCAAACGCGTTTATGGGTTTGGCGAGAAAAAGACACCTCAACCATTTGTGGCTGCGTGCGACCGTTTTGTTTATACCGAAATATTCTCATTAAAAATTGACGCACAAGAAGAGCCACAAAAAATACCGCCTAATAAATTAAAACAAGATGCCAAACTTATTAGCCTTTTTAGATCAGCCATTGATGCGGCGTCTAACGAAGATGGTTGGGCGCATTTGGGTGGTGTCGGCAGCAATATTATTAAAAATGCCCCTGATTTTGACCCAAGAAATTACGGCTATTCTAAGCTAGGTGATTTAGCAATTGCTACTGGATTATTTGATGTTGAAAAACATCAAACTCATTTATTGCTCAAAAAGAAATAGAATCCATGAGTGAAATCCTAGTTCTTTACTACTCTCAAGGTGGCGCGGTACGTGAAATGGCACAACTGATTGCGCGTGGTATTGAGAGTGTTAGCAATGCAAAAGCGCGTATTCGCACTGTGCCGAGAGTTTCGGCCAATTGCGAAGCGACTGAATCGGATATACCCAAAAGTGGCGACCCGTATTGTGAGCTGCAAGATTTAGAAGAATGTATTGGCGTGGCACTTGGCAGCCCAACGCGCTTTGGCAATATGGCGGCACCAATGAAATATTTCTTAGATGGTACCACCAGTTTATGGTTAAAAGGCGCGCTGATTGGTAAGCCTGCTACGGTGTTTACTAGCACGGGCAGCATGCACGGTGGCGATGAAAGTACGTTACTCACGATGATGTTGCCACTAATGCATCACGGTATGGTTATAGTTGGTTTGCCTTATTCAGAGCCTGCACTAGCAAGCACCCAAAGCGGCGGCACACCTTATGGCGCAAGCCATGTGGGCGGTGCGCTGGACGACAAAAAAATCACTGATGACGAGAAAAAACTGTGCTTGGCGCTGGGTAAGCGCTTGGCAGAAACTGCGTTAAGACTAAATTAACATAAGCCGAAATATTTCTACCGTTCGCCCTGAGCTTGTCGAAGGGTAGTTTGATTAAATTATTTATATCTGTAATTGCTGCGTATGGTTCGACAAGCTCACCACGAACGGATTTACTATACAAGCAGTCCATCACAAAAAATATAGCCAGCGAAAAGTGAATATCGATGAGTTTAGCAGCTGAAGCAAGACAGTTTTTACGCAGCACGCGCAGCGGTGTTTTATCAAGCTTTTCGGCCAAGTTTGCGGGCTATCCGTTTGGCTCGGTAATGCCTTTTGTACTGGGTCACGATTGCCAGCCGATTGTGTTAATTTCCACGATTGCCGAGCATACCAAAAACATTATCGCCAATCCAAAAGTGTCTTTACTGGTGTTCGCTGCTTCTGAAGATTTGCACGCCAATGGCCGTTTAACACTGATTGGCGAGGCCGAACAACTAGATAAAAATAATGCTGATTTAATGGCGCGTTATTGCCGTTATTTTCCAGAATCGGTTGGTTATTTGGCTATGCATGACTTTCAGTT
>JANOWA010000182.1:0-2125 GCA_031417675.1 Methylotenera sp. | reverse complement strand
TTGTTATTTTGATCAAGCAAAAACTCTACCGTGCCCGCATTTTCGTAATTAACCGCTTTGGCTGCTTTAACTGCTAAGCCGCCAATATAGTCGCGTTGCGCTTGACTGAGCTGTGGCGAGGGTGCGATTTCAATCAGCTTTTGGTTGCGGCGCTGAATCGAACAATCGCGCTCAAACAAGTGAATGACGTTGCCTTTGCTATCGGCCATCACTTGCACCTCAATATGGCGCGGATGCACCACACATTTCTCTAAAAATACCTCAGGCTTGCCAAAGGCTTTGCTCGCCTCGCTAATGACACGGTCGTAATTGGTTCGTAAATCTTTTTCAGAATCACAACGACGAATGCCGCGCCCGCCGCCGCCGTTAGTGGCTTTTAGCATCACAGGATAGCCAATTTTACCAGCCAATACAACGGCTTCGTCTAAATTGGCTAAATTGCCATCTGAGCCAGGCGTGCAGGGGATGCCAGCGCCCGTCATGGCTTTACGCGCTTCAATTTTATCGCCCATTTGGCGGATAACCGATGCATTTGGCCCGATAAATTTGATGCCGCGACGCGCGCAAATTTCAGCTAATTCTGGGTTTTCTGACAAGAAGCCATAACCAGGATGTAACGCATCACAGCCAGCCGCCACCGCAACGTTAACAATATTATGGGCGTTTAGATAACCCGCAACTGGGTCAGAACCTAAATTATAGGCCTCATCAGCTTTTTTAACGTGCAAAGCATGCCTGTCAGCATCGGCATAAATGGCCACAGATTTAATGCCCATTTCAGAGCAAGCGCGTACAATACGCACTGCAATCTCACCCCGATTAGCAACTAGAATTTTTTTGAACACAAACACCCTTAATGTAACGCGCTAATATGAGCTGCTAAATGCTAACTCACAAACCGCTAAAGTATAACATGCAAGCGCGCTCTACGCGACATTGGCCGCATTAAAAATAGGACATTATTTAACTTTTTACCATGAAAATATTAACGATTAATAACTTAGAATTCGCGCAAAAACAGCAAGAAATTGCCGATAGTTTTGCGCCTTTTAGCCTTAATCGGCTATCAGAAACGCTCGCGCCAGAAGGCGAAAGTGCGCATTTAGCGGCTATTAATTTTACAATAACGGGCGATTTCAAACGCTTTCGTCAGCCCAGCTTGCATTTACATATCAAAAGTCAATTGCCCGTTATTTGCCAACGCTGTTTGGATGAAATGCTGATTCATCTAGACTTGAGTTTTGATTATTTGCTAAGCGACAAGGTCGTCAACGAGCTGGAAGATAGTGATGAAACGGATTGGTTAGAAATTAATAGTGAAATGGACGTACGCGAGCTGATTGAAGATGAGCTATTGCTGGCGATGCCGATTGCGCCTGTGCATGAGGCCCGTTGCAGCAGGCAGAGTATGCAAAGTGGTGAAAAACCTAACCCGTTTGCGGTGCTTAAAAACCTAAATAAATCTTAAGTTATTGATTTACTTTAAGGCAATATTCAATTAGAATGCGCGCTTAGTTTATTTAGACGCTGTTTTAGCAGTGTTTAAGTTCAGAAAATCTTAAACACGTTTTTGGAGCATTATCATGGCAGTTCAACAAAATAAAAAGTCACCTTCTAAACGCGGCATGCACCGTTCGCATGACTTTTTAGTCAACCCAGCGCTAGCAGTAGAGCCGACAACAGGTGAGACGCATTTACGTCACCACATTAGCCCAACTGGCTATTATCGCGGTCGCAAAGTGATGACGACTAAAGGCGAGTAATAGCAGCTTTTTACCGAGTTTAATTTAACGCCGCGCTGGTTTAAGTGCGGCGTTTGCACATCTGCAGCAATTGATTTTAACTATCAGCTAATAGTAGTTTTGGAGCGAAATATGCATTGCCTAGCCCATATTCACGTTGACTTTTTAATGATAAAAACATCTAATTAGTGATGGGAATAAATTGATGGACATCACAATTGCAATTGACGCGATGGGCGGCGATCATGGTCCACATGTTACCGTTCCCGCCGTGCTTAATGCGCTTAAACAAGATGATCAGCTTAATATTGTGCTGGTAG
Organism: Methylotenera sp.; assembly: GCA_031417675.1. GTDB lineage: Bacteria > Pseudomonadota > Gammaproteobacteria > Burkholderiales > Methylophilaceae > Methylotenera_A. The sequence continues at coordinate 63 of JANOWA010000182.1, read as the reverse complement.
GGCTGCAAGATGCCATTCATGCTGAGCTGAAAGCGCACAAAGCCAGCACCAGCCCACGTTTAC
>JANOWA010000181.1:0-4602 GCA_031417675.1 Methylotenera sp. | reverse complement strand
ATAAGGGTGTTACATACGAAGCTTAAAAATCCTCATTTACACAACAGTAAATTCCGGTTTTGCGCTTCTCTGCGCCTACTTATTTATTCGCTCGGATGTTTTGCATTTTATTTAAAAATGAAATTACTAAAATTCTAATTATTTAAAGCTAGACTATTCAACAATCGCCATGATGTCTTCTTCACGCATCACCAATAATTCATCACCATCTACTTTTACAGTTTGGCCTGCATATTTACCGAATAACACTTTGTCGCCTACTTTTACGTCAAGGGCAATAATTTTGCCGCTTTCATCACGTTTGCCGTTGCCTACTGCTTGCACCACGCCTTGGTCTGGTTTTTCAGTTGCACTATCTGGAATCACAATGCCAGAAGCGGTTGTGCGTTCTTCTTCAGAGCGTTTTACAATCACGCGGTCGTGTAATGGACGAATTTTCATACTGAATCTCCTAATGAGTTATGTTACAAAAGTTGTAAAATTATAAAGTGGTAAAATAATGGTTTTAATGCAATTGCAAGGCAAAATAGTATTTTAGCACTCTAGTTGCTTGATTGCTAATATAGAGCTTAATTCTAGATTTTCAATAGCAATCAGCCAAACAGGGGCAATTTTTAAAGATTAATTAGGATTTTATTTTGACGACAACTCCGCCAGCAGCAGCGCCAAGTGCCCAAAAAACCGATGTCGGCATTCAACAGCTTAATTTAAGCTATATTGCCGACCAAGACCGGCTATTGTTGCGTGTGGGCTTAAGTGATAATAGCGAGCTGGTAGTTTGGCTAACGTATCGCATCACGCGCATGATTTGGCAATTGCTCAATGTTGAGGCGCACTTGCCTAGTGCAAACTCCATTCAAGCTGATACGCCGCCAAGCCAAGCAGTACAACAGTTTCAGCAAGAAGTGCAAACCACAGCAGCTTTGCAAAAAATGGATTTTCAATCACCTTATACGCCTCGGCAGGAGGTGGTAAACGATCAGCCTATGCTAGTGACTAATGTGTTATTGCATAGCCAAGATGACAAGCCACAAGCCCTGGAAATGCCGTGCTTAGAAGGCATTAGCGTGCGCATCAATTTAAACCAAGAGTTAATTTTAGCGCTGTGTAACATGCTGCAATTATCGAGCAAAGAGGCGGCTTGGAATATAACAAATAACGCGCCAATACTGACGACAGGGTCGCCTGCAATAGTTACAGAAGGCGATAAAAAAGTGCTGCATTAGCTTTTTGCAGCGCAAATTGGCTCATCAGACTTATAGAAATGCCTTGCTACAGACGTGCAATGCTCTTGCAATACGCATAGTTAAGTTTTGTAAACTCGGTTAATTGTTTGCCATTAAACGCGTAAAATCAAGCGGTTAAATATTAACAACTAAAGTGAACGTTACATGAATGTACAGCTTAAAAAAATTGGTAAATATCAAGTGACTGCAGAGCTAGGCCGCGGTGATACAGGCGTTGTTTATCAAGCTTATGATGATTTTGCAAAACGTGATGTGGCCATTAAAGTCTTTACCGAAAATCGCTATGCGCACGATATTGAGCATGCAAACTTCGATAAATTATTTGCGATAGCGACTGCAATCTCAAGCAAAATCAATCATCCGCACATTGTTAGCACCTATGATGCGCTGCGCGATGATGGTCTAAACTATGTGGTGATGGAGCTGGTGCAAGGCCATTCTTTGCAAAAACATGTTGATATGGGCAATTTATTGCCGATGCAGCAGGTGATTCAAACGAGCTTTAAATGCTGTTTAGCGCTTAATTTTGCCAATTCTGAAGGCATTATTCATCAAGATATTAAACCTTCTAACATTATGTTTACTAAAGAAAACGATGTAAAAATCATTGATTTTGGCACAGCGGTAATGACCAACCTAGATGACACGCAAGCATTGCATTTGCTGGCATACGCCGCGCCTGAGCGTCTTTTGGGCAAACCGCTTAATTTTCAATCGGATATTTATTCGCTCGGCGCGACCATGTTTAAGTTGCTAACTGGTAAGCTGCCCTATGACGCAGACGATAGTTTTAGTTATAGCGATAAAGTGCTGCACGACGCGCCGACTAATATTCGCAGTTTAAGGCCAGAGGTTCCTGAAGCGCTAGCCAATGTGGTACACAAAGCTTTACAAAAATCACCTGCAAAACGCTATGCAGCATGGATAGATATGGCAACCGATTTGGCTGGATGCGAGATGCTGGTTGAATCTGAAACTAAAATCATCGCGGATTCAGACAAATTTTACGATTTAAAAAAATTAGCTTTTTTTGAGGGCTTTAGCGATGTTGAGCTGTGGGAAGTCATCCGTATTAGTGAGTGGGCTAAATTTTTGACAGGCAGAACCTTGGTCAAGGAAGGCGATTTTGGTGCTTCATTTTTTGTGTTGGTTAAAGGTCGAGTCAGCGTGTCTAAAAATAGTAAAACAATCGCCACGCTAGAAAAAGGTGATTGCTTCGGTGAAATGGCCTATATCGATAAAACCAATGCAGAGCGCAGTGCCAGCGTCGTTTCTATGATGCCTGTCATGCTAATGAAAATTAAATCGGACGTGTTAGAGCAAGCTTCTGCGGCATTGCAAGTGCGGTTTAACCGTGCATTTTTAAAATTGTTGGTTCACAGGTTAGCGCAGGCCAATTCAGCGCTGGCTGCAAGGGTTAAAAGCTAGATTAAGTAAAAATAATGGACTATATAAAGTTAGGTAATAGTAATTTAAACGTCTCTAAAGTGTGCCTAGGCACCATGACTTTTGGCGACCAAAATACCCAAGCCGAAGCGCATGAGCAGCTGGATTACGCCGTGGCGCACGGCATTAACTTTATTGATACTGCTGAGATGTACCCCGTACCGCCCAAGGCCGAAACGTACACCTTAACCGAACCGATTATTGGCGCATGGCTTAAAAATCAACAACGCGATAAGCTGATTATTGGCAGTAAAATTTCTGGCCCGCGCCGCGGCATGAACTGGATTCGCAATAACGAATTTTCGCTAGACCGTGCAACCATTCGAGCCGCGTTGCACGATTCGCTAAAACGCTTGCAGACCGATTATATCGACTTGTATCAAATTCATTGGCCAGAACGCAACGTGCCGCTATTTGGCCAATATCAGTTTGACCTAGCCAATGAAGTTGATATAAATGGACAAGAAAAACAATGGGTGAGCATTCACAATCAGCTTGAAACATTGGCCGAGTTGGTGCGTGAGGGCAAAATTCGCGCAATTGGTTTATCAAACGAGCAGCCTTGGGGCGTGATGGAATTTGTACGCTGTGCCAAGCAATACAACTTACCGCATGTTGCCACACTGCAAAATGCTTATCACTTGCTCAATCGCAACATCGATTTTGGCATGAGTGAAATTTGTTATCGCGAAAACGTGAGTTTGCTGGCCTATTCACCATTGGCGTTTGGGCATTTAAGCGGAAAATATATCGACAATCCAGCCGCTAGCGGTCGCGTTACTTTGTTTCGTGGCTACGCGCAGCGTTATACCAAGCATAATGTGGCCGCTGCTTGTGAGGCATATGCAAATTTGGCGCGCGCTAACAACTTAACGCCTACGCAGCTAGCATTAAGTTTTGTGATGCACCGCTGGTGCGTGGCTAGCACCATTGTTGGCGCAACCAGTATGGCGCAATTGCAAGCAAATATTGCTGCCTATCAAATACAATTATCGCCAGAAATTTTAAAAGAAATTGACGCGATTCATTTGCGTTATACTAACCCCGCACCTTAGCGCTAACGTAATAAAAAAGCCATAACAAAAAAGCGCATTATTAATGCGCTTTTTTGTTATAACACCATTAAAACATTCGTTTATACTAAGTTAACAACGCCCTTCATAATGCCTGCATGGCCTGGGAAAGAGCAAAAGAACACGTATTTTTCTTTAGCGCTTAATTTTTTGACTTGAAATTTAACGCTGGTTGATTCACCACCACCAATGACTGTTGTCGCCGCAACCACGCGCGCATCTTTAGCTTTAACATAGTTGCTAGCCGCGCCTGCAGTGCCGCCATCGGTGGTCACTGCTTCTTTATCAGCTTCTTTCGTAATCACAATATTATGACCCATCACCGTTTTTGCCATGGTGCCTTGCGCTTTTAAATTAACAGTAAATGTTTTGCAAGTTTTTGGTACGTCAATTGCCTTAACGGTGTAAGCCATGGCTTCGGTCACTTCAATACTCGTGTCACAAGCGGCTGCCGCATGTGCTTGTGCTGATAAAAACAGTGGTGCTGCCAACAGGGTTGAAGCAAGTAAATGTTTAATTTGCATAATGACTCTCTCTTAAAATTAAAGTATTGATATTAATTACTTAACTAAGAACAGGCCAGCGCAAGTTTAGTTGCATCTACACCCGTTAAATAGTATTAAACAATGACGGCTAAATAAAGGCGGCGATACTGGGGTTGACGCGAATGCCTAAAGGTGTTACTTTAGTAACACTTTGTATGTTTGGAGTGTGAAAATGACAACCACCAGCTTAAAACTATCCGATTCACTTAAGCACCGCGTTAACGCGCTTGCCGCGCAAGCCAATAAGAGTCCACATGCTTTTATGGTGGATTTGCTTGCTGAACAAATTGA
>JANOWA010000180.1:0-2755 GCA_031417675.1 Methylotenera sp. | reverse complement strand
GACGCAAAAAAACGTAACCGAATCTTATTTGATAAACTAGGCTTACATAAATACTAGCTTATGAAAAAACGCCTACAAAAACTCAAAAAATTACGCCCTAAAAAAACCAGTGCACCTGTTGATTCGCCTGTTTACGTGGGTGATATTGATGTCACTATGCTGGCCAAACCCACCATTAGCAAAATATTGTATGACGCTAGCGAGATTGTAGAGTGCGTGCTGACGGCCGCTGATTTGGCAGCATTTAAACCTGATGAACTTTTATCTAACGCCAGCGGAGGCGCTGGACACAAGCTGTGGCTGAATGTGCATGGCGTGCATGATGTTGATTTAATTAAACAAATTGGGGCTACTTTTAAGCTTCATCCGTTAGTCATTGAAGATATTTTAAATACCGAGCAGCGCCCAAAAATTGATGAGTTTGATGGTTATATATTTTTAGAAACGCGTAATTTTTATTACGATAAAACCACGATGTCGGCCACTAGCGAGCAGATTAGCTTAGTGCTTGGCCATCATTTTTTACTGACTTTTCAAGAGCGAGCAACAGGTGCATTTGAGCCAATTCGTGAGCGTTTACGTGCTTCGCGCGCGCAGATTCGCGAGCTAGGTGTGGATTATTTGGCTTATTCTGTGCTCGATAGCGTGGTAGACCGCTATTTTAATGTGCTGGAAGATGTAGGCGAAGATAGCGAGGAATTAGAAAACTTGTTACTAAGCAAACCGAGCAACACTGAGCTGCATAATATTCATCAACTTAAGCATGTCAGTATTGAGCTTAGGCGCGCGGTGTGGCCTTTGCGTGAGGTGCTAAATAGCTTAATTCGCAACGAAAAAGGCTTTTTTAAACCCGCCACCATGCCCTATTTACGCGATGTGTACGACCACACCGTGAATTTTATTGAGTCGCTAGAGTCGATTCGCGATAGCTTAAGCGGCATGATGGATATTTACATGGCCAGCATGAGCCAGCGCGTGAATGTAGAGCTGCGCGCGCTGACGGTTGTAACCATGTTATTTATGCCTGCCACGTTGATAACGGGCATTTTTGGCATGAACTTTGACTACATGCCTTGGTTAAAACACAAAGATGGTTTTTATTGGGCGCTTGGGCTTATGTTTAGCATTGCAACTATCATGTTGCTGATTTTTTGGCGTCGCCAATGGGTGAGCAGAAGTGTATTTTCGACTGATAACAACAATAAATAACAACAATAAATAGCCAAACAATTATTTAATCAAAGCTGCATACTTAGCCCGTATCTTCGCCGCTTTGGGTGCTGCAACCGCTAAGCAATAAGGGTTACCAGGGTTTTTATCAAAATATTGTTGATGATAATCTTCCGCTGGGTAAAACGTACTGGCGCCGTTAATCTCGGTAACAATGGGCGCGTTATAAACAAACGCGCTGTTAAATGCTTCAATCGTTTGTTCGGTAACCGCATACTGCTCATCGTTTTGACAAAATACGGCCGAGCGATATTGCGTACCCACATCGTTACCTTGCCTATTTGGCGTCGTTGGATCGTGGCTTACTAAAAATACTTCAAGCAGCGTTTCAAAACTCACCACTTCTGCATCAAACGTAACCCTAATACCCTCTGCGTGACCAGTATCGCCATTGCAGACGTCTTTATACGTTGGATTTGCTGTATGGCCGCCAATGTAGCCAGATTCTACCTTGCTCACGCCTTTTAGCTGGCTAAAAACGGGTTCGGTGCACCAAAAACAGCCACCTGCGAAAATTGCAATTTGTTCGTTACTCATGCTGCGTTTACCTTTAAAATTTAAGTGATTACTTAGTTTACTTACAACTCAGTCCTTACAGCTTAGTCAATTTTTTTCAACAAACATTACATATTGTTGAATACAAAAATTGGGTTCTTGCCAATTGCTTTATTTTCACGATTATAATTTCACCATTACATGCACTTTATAATTTCACCATTACATGCCGCACCGCGCTGTAATCCTCAATCGCGTACATTGACATATCTTTGCCGTAGCCCGATTTTTTCATGCCACCGTGCGGCATCTCGCTAACTAGCATAAAGTGCGTGTTTACCCATGTGCAGCCATATTGTAGCTCGGTTGAAACTCTCATCGCACGCGAAACATCGCTTGTCCAAACTGAGCTTGCTAAGCCGTATTCTGATTCATTTGCCCAGCCCACTACTTGCTCTTCATCATCAAATCGCGTCACTGAAACCACAGGGCCAAACACTTCTTTGCAGACAATTTCATCGGTTTGCAGCGCGCCCGCAATTATAGTTGGCGCGTAAAAAAAGCCACGAGTATCGAGTGTTTTGCCACCAGTAGTCACTTCAATATGCTTTTGGGATTTTGCTCTATCTACAAAGCCAGCCACGCGTTCGCGTTGACGCGTTGAAATTAATGGCCCCATTTCTACGCCATCCACTTTTTGCTCGCCTACTTTAATGCTAGAAACCGCTGAAGATAACTCTGCCACTAATTTGTCGTAGATTTTTTTGCCTGCATAAATACGGCAAGCTGCCGTGCAATCTTGGCCTGCATTGTAAAAGCCGAAAGTACGCACACCTTCTACAACAGAGGCTAAATCTGCGTCATCAAACACAATCACTGGCGCTTTACCGCCCAACTCTAAATGCGTACGTTTTACGCTTTTAGCGGCAACATCCATGATTTTTTGGCCTGTAGAAATATCGCCCGTAATCGAAATCATCTGCACTTGTGGTTGTGAAATCATTGGCGCGCCGACTGATTCACCGCGCCC
>JANOWA010000179.1:0-4815 GCA_031417675.1 Methylotenera sp. | reverse complement strand
GAAGACATTAGCGATAACGCTTTGGAGGTTTATTTGCACCGGGTACGCAAAAAATTAGAACACAGCGATATTAGTATCCGCACCATTCGCGGCTTGGGTTATTTGTTAGAAAGCCCTAATTAAAAAAACCATGCTTACATTCAAGCAATTGTTGCCACAACACTCTCTCAAAAACCAACTGTTTAGTTGGTTATTAAGATTGCTATTGCCGCTTATTTTTATTTCGGCTGCGGCAGGTTATTTTTTATCGAGTCATTACATTAATTTAGCTTACGACAAATCACTGTATCGTACTGCGCTGGCACTAGCCAATCAAGTCAGTCTTGAGGCATTAGGCGTGCAAGTTAACCTGCCGCAAGTGGCCAAAGATTTATTAGAGTTTGACGAAGATGACGATATTTATTTTCGTATTTTAGGCCCAAGCGGCGATTTGCTTGCTACACACGCTGATTTGCCGCTGCCCCAAATATACCCAAAAGGCGATCAATCGCTGTACTACTATGCCACGTTAGATGGTGAAAAGTTAAGAGTTGCCATCTATGCACTGCCCATTTCGGCTGAAACGACTCCCAGTACTACTCAAAACAACGTTTACGTGATGGTGGGTGAAACGCTGCAAAAACGCGTTTTGATGGCCGATAAAATTCTATTGAGTCTGTTGCTGCCACAATTACTGATTATTTTACTGGTGAGTGGCTTATTATTTTTTGGCATTAAACGCGGCTTGCAGCCTTTAGATAAGCTAAAAACCGACCTAAGCAAACGTAGTATTAGCGATTTAAGCCCTGTCGATAACGCCATGGCGCCAGCTGAGTTGCAGCCACTACTGAATACATTTAACAATTTATTAACAAGATTAGGCGGCGCGATTGCAAAAGAACAACGCTTTATTGCCGATGCAGCACACCAACTTAAAACGCCATTAGCAGGCCTTAAAACCCAAGCCGAGCTTGCCCTGCGCGAAAAAGAGCCGAACAAAGTGGCGCATGCGCTCAGCCAAATTAACCAAGCCAGCGGCAATTTGGCTCACATGGTGAATCAACTACTGATATTAAGTAAAGCCGAGCCAGATGGCGCCACATTTTTGGCGTTTGCGCCTGTTGATTTGCGTTTACTAGCGCAAGAAGTAACCAGTGATTGGGTAGCTGCTGCGCTGCTAAAAAAACTTGATTTAGGCTTTGAAAGCGCTGGGTTTTCTGCTGGCACCCAAACCGTAACGGTGAATGGTAACGCACTTTTACTGCGTGAGTTGATGAATAACTTAATTGACAACGCCATTCGGTACACACCCGCTGGCGGCCGAATCACTGCCGGTATTCGACAAGAAAATGAGATGGTCATGTTTTATGTGCAAGATAATGGTATTGGCCTCTCTACGGAAAATCAAGCCCTGGTGTTTGAACGATTTTACCGCGTACTTGGCACGCAACAAGAAGGCTGCGGTTTAGGACTGACAATCGTACAAGAAATTGCTGAGCGTCATGGCACAAGTGTGAGCGTTTCAAGCGAAGGCGAGGGTAAAGGCACGCTATTTTCGGTACGTTTTACATCAATCTAAATTGGAGTGAACGAAATGGCCAAGAAAAAATACCATATATTGTCTTTAGATGGCGGTGGTTCATGGGCGCTGATACAAGTTAGGGTGTTAATTGATCTATTTGGCGCAAACACCAGCGGTCATGATGTGTTAAGACAATTTGACTTGGTAGCAGCCAACTCGGGCGGCAGCATTGTGGCGGCTGGCTTAATCGAGAACTATACTTTGGCAGAAATCCTCAACTTTTTTCTGGATGCCAATATTAGAAAATCCATTTTTTCGCAATTGCCTTGGTATCAAAAACTCAATCCTGTGCGCTGGGTGCTGCCTTCGCCGCAATTTTCCACCGACCAAAAATTAATTGGCTTAAAAAAAGTATTAAAAACCAATAGCTTGCAAGCATTAACCAGTATTAATATCAAAGGCAGAAATAACCAAGCGGTTAAATTTATTTTTACCGCTTACGATTATGACCGCGATCGCGCTAAATTTTTCCGCTCTTGGGCCAGCAAAACTGGCACACTTTCTCCCAGCAATAGCGTTAATTTGGTCGATGCCATTCACGCCTCCACCAATGCACCTGTGACTTTTTTTGATAAACCGACGCAAATTTTAGAAAACCGCTTTTGGGATGGCGGCTTAACGGGTTATAACAACCCTGTGCTGGCGGCCACGGTAGAGGCTATTGGTGAAAACTGGCCACAAAACCAAATTGCTGCGCTGAGCATCGGCACGGCCACCACCATGTTGCCAATCGCGCCAGAAAGCGAGCAGCATAACCCTTTGCTGAAATTACGCAGCATTAGCTCAGTCATTAATGATGTAGAAAAGTTAGCCACCACCGTATTGGCTGATCCACCTGATGCGCATACCTTTATCGCCCACCTGATGCTGGGTGGTGGTTTGCCCACAGATGACAGCAAATTGCCATATACCGACACATCGGTTTTTCGCTTAAATCCTTTAATACAGCCTGCTGGCAGCCAAGAGATAGGTTGGCGCTGCCCAGATGGATTTACGCTAGAAGAATTTAAACAATTGGTTGATTTGGATATGGCAGCGATTAAAGATGAAGAAGTGGCGTTAATTAAGCGCTTATGCGACGCTTGGATGGCTGGCCGCCTAAATAATCAGCCTATTCGTGCCAACAAAGCATTGGTGTGCGAGATTGGCTTTGCCAATTACCAATCTGCCAAGGCGGCTTGGTTGGCTGTTTAATGCTTGCTCTTTAATATTTGGCCTTTAGCGTAATTGACACAACACCGATAACTGTCGGCTTATTGAACCGAGTATGATTGACGTAGCAGGCTTTTCCGTGCGAGTATAAATGCCCTGCACAATAGATTGAGTATTGCTTGCAAAATGGTCGATTTATCAATCACTTACAGTAAAACTGGCAAAGGCTTGCGCGCACGCAACACTTCGCTTTCTGGCTTATCCACCAAACAACTTAAAGTGCTTGCTTATATTGATGGCAAATCAACAGCCAAAGCAATTCTCACCCAATCGAACGAAATTACCGAAAAAGAGCTTGCTGCAACACTAAGCCAACTAGAGGCGAATGGCTTTATTAGGCCGCTGGCGGCCGCACAATCTAATGCAGACGATTGGGCATTAACCTCCAATTTTACGCCAATGGTGGTTGAGGAATTTAAAAGTGAAGCGGAAATTGAAGCCGAAGCACTGGTTAAAGCAGAAGCCAAAGCAGCGCAAGAAAAATTGGACGCCGATTATATCGCTGCAGAAAAAGCCCAAGAAAAAATACGTTGGAAGGCAGAAATTAATGCACGTAAAGAAGCGCAAGCAAAAGAAAAAACGCGTTTAGCGCAAGAACGCAATGCGCGCGCTGCAGAAGTGGCACAAAAAAAACTTAAAGATGAACAAAAAAAACGGGATGATGCAGCGCATGAAAAAGCCAAAGCAGAAAACGAGGCACAGCTAGAAGCGATGCGTAAAGCCAAGGCCGAGCAGAAAGTAAAAGAAGAAGAAGCGCAAGCAAAATTACAAGCGGAACAAGAAAGTTTGGAAACAGCGCGTATTAAAAAAATTGAACAAACACGATTAGAAGCTGAACGCATTGCCAAGGCAGAAAATGAAGCACGGCTGGAAGCCGCACGTAAAGCCAAGGCTGGACTAAAAGCGCATGAAGCGGCTGAACTGGCGCGTATAAAATTAGCCGAAAAAGCAAAAACGGATGCCGCGGCCAAAGACGCAGCGCGACTAGAAATGACCCGCATTATTCGCAAAGCCGAAGAAGCGCGCAAATTGGCCGAAACTGCCGCAAAAGAGGCGCGACAAGAGGCCAAACGACAAATTAAAGCCGAAGAACAAGCGTGGATTAAGGACGTGCGCAAGGCAAAAGATGAGGAAAAACAAGCGCGTATTGACGCTGAAGCCGCTGAAAAAAATAAAATCGCGCTGCATGATTCTTTTCAACTAGAAATTGATCGCATCGCGCACCAAGCAGCAGATGTAAAAAATAGGGCAGGAGAAACAAAAAATGCGGAAACAACCAATAATGATGAAGCCATTAATCAAGCAGAGCAAACGCCGCTACAAACAGGCCTGATAGCCAACAAAATAGCCGAGCAACAGGCCGATCTGCAAGCAGAAGAAGCACGCGAAGCAGCCATTAAACTAGCAAACGCAGCAGAGCAAGAACAGCAACTAGCTGTGCAGCAAGCACAGGAGAAAGCAGCGCAAATTCGTGTTAAAAATGAGGCCGATGAAAAAGCCGCTTCAGATGCAAAAGAGTTGGCTCGCCAAGAAATGGCACGTATCGCGCGCGAGGCAGACACATTGCGCAGTCAAGCCGACAAACCTTCTTTAACAAAACCGATCAAGAGCGGACGATTTGAAGCATCACGCACGGCTAAGTTAAAAAAATCGACCGTACAAGCCGAAAAAAATGCCAAAAATTTAGCCGATACGCAGACGCGAGAAGCCGAAAAACGGGCTTATATCGCATTAGCAGAAAAACAATCTGCCGCCAAACAGCAAGTAGAGATTCCACTAAAAACCAAGCGCTTATCTATTGATTTTGGTTCAAGCTTTTTACAAGGTGTTAAATGGATTGCACAATTAGTTAAAACTACGCTGCTGGTAGGGGTTTTATTGGCTTTGTTGCTAATCGGCATTCTGCATTTAGTTAACATTAGCCCATTAATTGCACCGATTGAAAAGCTGGCAACCGAAAACCTTGGCAAGCCAGTGCACATCGAGCAAGTGCGCGCATCGCTTTGGCCGCAGCCGCATCTTGTGCTTGGCAACGTGGGTAT
>JANOWA010000178.1:0-8321 GCA_031417675.1 Methylotenera sp. | reverse complement strand
CTTCAGAGGTTTTATCTTCCATTGATTTCTTCATATCAGCACTGCAAGAGCCATCTTTCATTTTGTCTGCGCTGCATGATCCTTCTTTACCTTTGTCAGCCATTTCTTTTTCCATTTTGGCTTTTTCCATGGCTGCTTTCTTGGCAGCGCCGCATTTACCAGTGCCGCATTTGCCATCTTTCATTTTTGTGCCGTCCGTTGCATCGGCCACTTGGTAGCCGCTGCTAAGTGATTTAATGGCAAATGGGTTCTCTGCCGCATGAATGCTGGTTGCGCCGATTGAAAGTGCAAAAGCCCCAGCAACTGCTAAAGAGATTGATTTGTTTAAAGATTGGTTATTGGTAGTCATGTAAAAATTCCTTTTAAATTAATAGTTTATTGGTTAGCGCGCTGCGCTTCTACCAAATCTGCAATGCGTTTTTTAGTGACGGATGGCATCTCAATACTGTTATTACTTTCAATAGCGCTAAGCATTGTTTTAATAGCAACGCGCATGGTTTCTAAGTGTTGACTAAATTGTCGGCACTTATTACAAATAAATAGATGTAATTTGAGTGCTACACGTTCACGCAACGTTAGATTTCTATCTAACGATTGTGAAATAAGCTGACTCGATTTTTTACAGTCCAACATATTTAAACCTTTACGCCTCTCAAAATTAAATGCCTAGCCAATTGATTTCTAAACACTTTCTTAATCCCATCCGGGCTCTATACAACATCACCCAAGCATTGGTCGTGCTGATATTCAGTTCCTTACAAATTTCTTCGTTGTCGGTTTCGTGCACGTCGCGCATTAAAAATAATTGTGCTGCTTTGGCGGGCAGCTTGTCCATACAGTTTTGCAAAACGCCTAAAAATTGCTTTTGTTCTAATGCACCTTCTGGCATATCCCAAGCCAGTGGCGGCTCTGCCCAGTGGCCTTTTTCATCAAAAAACTCGTCCATATTGGCATCTTCGTCACTCATTAAGTCGCTAGCGGCAATTTCGCGCACGCTTTTGCGCATCACGTCGATTATTTTATGCTTTAAAATGCCTGTTAGCCAAGTGCGCGGCGCAGAATGCTCAGCAAAGTTTGGTGATTTAATCGCAGCCAAAAAGGTTTCTTGCACCACATCCTCGGCTTGGTGCGGGTCGCGCAAGCGCGCTAAGGCGAAGCGATATAAATAATCACCATGCTCGTTCAGCCAGTCGTGCGTGCTTACAGTTGCCATCGTTAAGTAATGCCTAGTTTTTGTTGCAGTAATTGTACATAATAGTTAGCGTCTAGGGCAGTGTTATTGCGCTGCGCGCTCCAAATACTTTCGGCCAAACATTCTAATATTGCATGCTGCGCGCTATGTTCGTCTTGATACTTAAGTTTAAGTTTGTCGACAATATCGGCAATGCCAATCGGCTGATTAATACTAATTTGCTCGAGTATGGATAAATGCAAACTCATGTGCAAAAACGGGTTAGTTTCGCCAAACTCGGGAAAATATTCTTGCTGTTTAAATTGCTCAGGCGCATTCAAAATCGCGTGATATTCGGGATGCATGTGCATCACGTTTACGGCGATTTTTTCTAAATCGCTAAGCGGTTTTTGCGCTTTAAATTGCGACCACGCCTTAAAAAAGAATTCGCGTACTTCGTCGCGCGACGGGTTAAATAAAGACATGATGGTTAAATAAGCTCATCGCTCGGCTACTTTTAAATGTGAAACATTGCTCTGTGCAAACAAACCTAACACGGCCGAATATTGCAGCAGCTCGTTAATACCGCTGATTGGCGCAATTTCGCCGTTGCCGTAAAAGCCAATCATCGGTAACTTGGGGAATAGCGTTTTTAGCAAGGCCAAATCTTGATCTTGCCCATTGTAAAAATAAGGCCCGCGACCCAAACATGAAAACAGCAGTGCAAAAGCAGGCTCTGTGCCTAATTGCTGCTTGAGCTCCCCCGCGGTTTTTACAATATCCACTTGCGCGGCATCCACATCGCGAATCGCCCAACTGAGCCAATCGCCCACTTGCAGCGATTTTGTTAGTGTGACAGAGGCTTCATCTGCATTTTCGATAATAATTGATGCCAGATTATATTCGCCACGTTCCACTTGATTTGCCTTGCTGGCGTAAACCGCCATCAGATGGTGATAAGGCGGCACATTGGTCGTTTTGGCGTGCTTTTGCCAAGCGGATGTGAGCGTATTGAGTGCGGGTAAATTGGCAACAGTGAGTAAATCATTACCTTGCGCGGCGGTAATTTTGCGCGGGCTAGAGATAATTTTTAATCCATGCGAAGCAGCAACTGCCATGCTGGTATTGTTCAGCGCAACCTCGCAATAACCTTGTGTAGTGCCCTTGCCATTTTGCCAAACTGAGAATGGCCCGTGACCGATCGCATCGCCAGAAACACCGCCAAACCGAGCGCCTTGCAAGTTTAACCAGGTGGTGTTAATGGCATTGGGTGCGGTTAAGGTGAGCAGTAACTCGCCATTATTTTGTTCACCCACTTTTGGATGGCTAAAATTAAGGTTGGTAAACACCATTGCGGCCGCGGCTGGGCTATCAATCACCCAATCTTCTTCGGTAAAAATGCCAGTGGCCGAGCAGCCAATAATCTGCGTGCAGCTGGCGGCTTTGGCAGCGGCTTTGATGGCTGATTGCGGGTCGGCTGCAAATTCAGAAGTTAAAAATAACAACACGCTGGAAGGCGCATGGATATTAGCCTTTGCCATTGCAGTCTCAACCGCTTTGGCAGCTAATTCTGGCGTGGGTGCTGCGCCAATGGCAAGACCTGTCGCGACTTTCATCTTTATATTTCGCCAGCCATGCTTTTATTTGTTATGGCTTCACCAGCCATTAGGTGAACTTTCGGAATGACTTTATCTTTAAATTCGCATAAATCGACCATACAACATTCGCCGCATTTTGGGCTGCGCGCAGTGCAGGTGTAGCGGCCATGTAAAATCAACAAATGATGCGCATCATGTAAAAATTCTTTGGGGATTGTGTTGAGATATTTTTGCTCAACTTGCAGCACAGTTTTGCCCATGGCAAGCTTGGTGCGGTTTCCCAGCCGAAATAAATGGGTATCGACGGCGATGGTGGGTTGCCCAAACGCCGTATTTAAAATCACATTGGCCGTCTTGCGCCCTACACCTGGCAAGGCCTCTAGCGCCGCGCGCGTATTGGGTACTTCGCTATTATGCAGCGCAATTAATTGCTGACAACAGGCAATCACATTCTTGGCTTTAGCGTGATACAGGCCAATGGTTTTGATATAACTTTCCAGCCCGTCAATACCCAAACTAACAATCGCTTCTGGCGTATTGGCGGCTTTAAACAGCTTGCGCGTTGCAATATTAACGCCTTTATCGGTGGCCTGCGCCGAACAAATCACCGCGATTAGCAGCTCGAAGGTGTTGGCGTGTTCTAGCTCGGTTTTGGGGTTGGGAATGGCCGCAGAAAGCCGCTTAAAAATTTCAAAGCGTTTTTCGGCGTTCATGTTTTGTAAAATCTGCTCAGTTAGGCCAGTTTTAAATTAGGCTGGCTTTAAGCTGCCGCCAGCTTGTGGCTTGGCTTTGGCCGCGCGGCTGCCAGCCCAATTACGCGCAGCGATTAAGCAACCCAGGCCAATAAAGGCGCCTGGCGGTAGCACCGCCAATAAAAAGCCGTGATAATTTGGAATAACGTGAATCACCAACGCTTTGGCTTGCGGAAAGATTAACTCAATGCCCGAAAACAGCGTGCCTTTGCCAATAATTTCGCGAATGCCGCCCAATAGTGCCAATACGCAGGCCAAGCCGAACCCCATCATAAAGCCATCTAATGCCGATGGTAAGGTAGGGTTCTTAGCCGCAAATGATTCAACCCGTGCCAATACAATACAATTGGTGACAATTAAAGGGATAAAAATTCCCAGCACCACGTGCAGTGGATGCACGTAAGCGTTCATGCTTAAATCGATAATGGTGACCAAAGCGGCAATAATCAAAATAAAAACAGGGTTGCGTAATTCTTTGGGAATAAAGCGACGCACGGGCGAAACCGAGGCATTGCTCAAGCACATCACGAAAGCAGTCGCCAAGCCCAGTGAAAAGCCATTCACCATGCTAGTAGTCATAGCTAAGGTTGGGCATAGCCCCAACAGCTGCACCACACCTGGATTTTGCTTCCATAAGCCGTTATTTACAATTTCGCCGTATGCTGCCATTTTTTTGCTCCTAACACCTAATTTTTTGCTGCAAATAACTGCGTTCTATTGGTTGCAATATATTGCAATGCCGCATGGGCGGCTTTTACCACCGCGCGTGGCGTAATAGTGGCACCCGCCATGTAATCAAACTGACCGCCATCTTTTTTCACTGCCCATTGCTCGCTAGGGCGAGTGCTGAAAGATAAGCCATCAAACGATTTAATCCAATCACCATGCAAAATATCAATATAATCGCCCAAGCCAGGCGTTTCTTTATGCGCAATCACGCGCACGCCGGCAACGCTACTATCTGCGCGCACCGCCATCAGCAACTTAATATCGCCACTATAACCATCGTGCGCAGTGGTTTCTAATATGACCGCATTGGCAACGCCTGCTAATCTTGCCACATAGATTTTGGTCGCGCCTCGGTTATTAAGTTCGCCACCTGCGGGCACATTTACAAAGTCTTCTAAAAGCTCGTTGTCATAGTCATTAGCGGGCAGCACTTGCGCAAACGATTTCATTTTTTCAATGGCTTCGTTGATCTCAATTTTGCCTTTACTTTGTTCGTGTATATAAGCAAGCGCGCCCGTTCCAACCAAAGTAAATGCCGCCATAATGGCAATTGTTTTTATTGTATGCTTAAGGACAGATTCAGACATTTTTAAGGATTTCTCACCTTTAAATTTATTTTTCGTGGCCAAATACGCGTGGCTGAGTCGCCGCGTCTATTAAAGGCACGCAAATATTCATAAAAATAACAGCAAACGCCACGCCGTCAGGGTAGCCGCCATACACGCGCACCAAGTAAGTAATTAAGGCTACGCCTGCCGCAAACCATAACTTACCATTGGGCGTTGTTGGCCCGCTGACGGGGTCGGTAATGATAAAAAAAGCGCATAACATGCTGGCACCGCTAAATAAGTGGAATATTGGTGAGGCAAAATGAGCAGGATTGACCAGCCAAAATATGCCAGAAAATAGCGCCAGCGCGCCTAAAAAGGCTGTTGGCAAATGCCAGCTAATGATTTTTTGCTGCCATAAATACAAGCCGCCTAGCAAATAACCAATGGTCACAAACTCGCCACCTTTGCCACCCAACGTACCGAATAATGGTGCTTGTGTAATGCTGGCAAGCGCATGTTTTAGTTTTAGTTCTGTTTTTAAATAGTCCAGTGGTGTTGCGCTGGTAACCGCATCTAGCTTAACATCTTGGGGTAAAAGTCCGCTAAATATAAAATGTAATTGGTCGATAAAACTTAACTTGGTTTGTGCCAAAGATAAGGCGGCTGGCCACTTGGTCATTAGCACAGGAAACGAAATAATCAATACAGCATAGCCAATCATGGCGGGGTTAAACGGGTTGTAGCCCAAGCCACCGTAAAGCTGTTTTGCGATCACAATCGCGAACAAGGTGCCGATGACAACCAGCCACCACGGTGCAAGCGGCGGAATCGCTAGCGCCAACAGCCAAGCGGTGACGACGGCGCTGTAATCCATGAGAAAAGGCTGAATAGGGCGCTTACGGATTTTTAACATGGCCGCTTCAGCGGCCAATGCGGTGATTGTCGCTAAGGTAATCGTTACCAGCACGCCGCCGCCATACACCCAGACGTAAGCGACGATGCCAGGCACTAGCGCTAACAACACTTTAAACATGAGGGTGCCGACAGATGGCGCGTTAGAAATGTAAGGGCTTCTATTCATTAATTTTTATTTTCAATCTTTAATTTTAATTTTCATGCAGTTTCGCTGCATCAGCCGCCGCTTTGGCCGCTTTGGCTTTAGCAATAGCGGCGGCGATTTTGGCTTGCTTTTCTGCATCAACATTTGCAACAGTTGGCTTTGCTGCTGTTTCTATGATGCCAACTTCTTGTCGCCGCGCATCAATTTCAGCGATTTCTTTTTTGACAGTTTCATCTGCATCTGCCACGTTTTTAGGCGCAGCGGTTGCGGCGGCTTTGGCGGCTTTTGCGCGTTCAATCGCGGCGGCAATGGCAGCTTGTTTGGCCGCTTTTTCAGCTTCAATATCATTACCTTCAGCATCGTCAGCACCCGCATGGCCATTGGCATTAGATACGGCGGCTGCTGGCGCATCGCTTATTTGTGCTTTTTTCGCCGCTTCTTCCTTCTGTGCAGCTGCGCGTTCGGCGTGTTTTTGCGCACGTTCTAGTTTTTCGCGCGCTATGCGTACCAGCCTAAAATCGTTGCGTTCGCGCGCCAAATCGGCCGCTTCTTGCGCTTTATCAGCGGCGATAATTTCGCTTTTGGCATAGCGATAATATTGCACCAGTGGAATATCACTGGGGCAAACATAGCTACACGCACCGCACTCAATGCAATCAAACAAATTGTAATCGCGCGCTTTTTCAAAATTATCGGCCTTGGCAAACCAATATAGCTCTTGTGGCTGCAAATTCACAGGGCATGCATCGGCGCAACGTGCGCAACGAATGCACGGCATGGCAGGTGGCACTGGCGCAAATAATTGTGGCGAAGCGGCAATAATACAATTGGCCGCTTTGGTAATAGACACATTTTCATTTAGCAAATCAAAGCCCATCATCGGGCCACCCATAATATAGTGCGACGTTTCAGGCTTTGCGCCGCCTGCTGCCGCAACCAAGTGCAACAATGGCGTGCCGAATAGCACCTCAAAATTTTGTGGTTTGTTCACGTTGCCAGTCATTGAAACAATGCGGCCGATAGAGGGCTCGCCATGATTAAAATAACGATGCAAAGCAAGCACAGTGGCTACGTTAAATACTTGCAAGCCCACTTCGGTCGAGCGTTTATCGTGCGGGATTTCTGTGCCCAATAGCAAATGCACCAGCCTTCTTGCATCGCCGCTGGGGTAGAGCGTTGGCACAGTTTTGACTTGCATGGTGGTATTGCTGGTTGCCGCGCGCATACTTGCGGCAGCTTCTGGCTTGTTGTCTTCAATACCAATCAACACGGTTTCTGCGCCCAATAAATATTGTGCAATTTCAATGCCTTGCACAATTTCGTCGGCGCGTTCGCGCATTAACATGTCGTCGCAAGTAATATAAGGCTCGCACTCGGCGGCATTAATCACCAGTGTATGTACGCCCGATTTGCCATCTGTGCGCAGTTTGATGTGCGTTGGGAAGGTGGCACCACCCAAACCCACAATGCCCGATAAGCGTAAACTCGCCACCAGATTTTTTCGATTAGCATTGCGCCAATCTTGCGGCGCGCGCGCAACCCATTCGTCTTTGCCGTCGGGCGCTATAATAATGCATCTATCTGGCAAGCCAGAAGGGTGTGGAATAATGGCCTCTTCAATCGCGATAACTGTGCCAGAGGTAGGCGCATGAATCGCTGCAGATACCATGCCTTCTGCCTCGGCAATGAGTTGGCCTTTAAGTACGCGCTCACCAATTTCTACTTTAACTTTTGGAATATTGCCCACGTGCTGACGCAGCGGTAACACCAATTTTTCGGGCAAAGTAAGCTGACCAATCGGCAACTGTGTAGATTGCGCTTTGTTTTCAGGCGGATGAACACCGCCGTGAAAAGGAAAAATTTCCTTCGCCGATGTAATCAATTGATTAAGGCTTAGTAAACTGGCTAAATTAACGAGTGCGTTCATATAATTCTAAAATATTAAGTTTTAGTCAAAAATTAAAGCGTAAAAGCGGGTTTTATCGGGATAATGGGATATTTCCACTTCCAATTATCAGGGGTATCGCCAATGGTTTCCATCGTAATACAATCGACTGGACATGGCGCCACACATAGCTCGCAGCCCGTGCACTCGCTGGCGATAATCGTGTGCATGTGCTTGGCCGCACCTAAAATCGCATCTACAGGGCAGGCCTGAATACACAGCGTGCAGCCAATACAAATTTCCTCGTCAATAAACGCTACTGCCTTGGGTTTTTCTGCGCCGTTTTCAGCGTTAAGCGGCTTGTATTCCACGCCCATTAAATCGGCTAGGGCGCGTGCACCAGCATCGCCGCCAGGCGGGCATTGGTTAATATCAGCCTCGCCGCTCGCAATGGCCGTTGCATAAGGCTTGCAGCCAGGGTAGCCACATTGCCCACATTGCGTTTGCGGCAAAATGGCGTCGATTCGCGCGATGAGTGGGTCGCCTTCGACTTTGAATTTGAGTGCAGCGTAACC
>JANOWA010000177.1:0-5518 GCA_031417675.1 Methylotenera sp. | reverse complement strand
CAAAAGAGCCGACAGAGTTTGGGCGTAGCTCCAAACGCGTGCCAAGCACCTGCTCCATAATGCGCGCGCTTAGCTTAATATCGATGCGCGTGCTGGCCCAATCGAGAAAATAGCCGCGCATGGTGCGCAAAATTAAATCGCCAATCACAATAATTGCAATACCAATCGACATCACCCACAAAGTTTCGACCGAGCGATTCGGCACTACGCGATCGTACACGTTCATGGTAAACATCGGCATGGCCAGCGCGAACATATTGACCATAAACGCGGCAATCATAATATCGCGATAAATGCGTTTGTTATCGGCTAACGTACCCCAAAACCAATGTTTTAGCCGTACTTTACCAACTGATGGCGCACGCTTATCAAACACGTATTTGGATTTAGTGACGATGATATAACCTGCGTATTGCGCAGCGACTTCGTCTAAGGTCACGACCACTTCAGAATCGCCCAACTCTGGGTAAATCACGCGTGCGCTATTGCTCGCCGCATCAATACTAACTAACTTGCAAGCCTCATCTTGTTGAAGTAACAAAGTCACTGGCAAATACTCAGCGCGGATTTGATTGAGTGGCTTTTTAAGAATGGTAACGACTAAATTAGCACGCTCGGCCGCGCGCTTAAATAATGCTGGCGTCATTTTGCCGTTGCGCAGCGGCAAGCCCGCAATCAAAGCATCTCGCGTGGTGGCAATTTGGTGCGTGCGACAAGCCAATAGCAAGCAGCCCAACAATGAATCATTGCTGCCCGCTGTTTGTTGCGACAACTCATCTAATAATAAAGAATCTGTCAACAAAGACTCTGCAGTGATTGGGTTCTGGTTTTGGCTAGTCTGCGCTTGCTGAAGTTGCGCAAGCTGAGGTTGTGTTTGCTTATCTTGGCTCATTACTTCAACCCGTTATTGTGACAATTTAAAGTAATATATCAACATTTAAGCAATAATACCATTGTACTGAAGGCCATTAAAGCGCGTAAGACGTCCTAATGCCCAAAAAAGCACAATAATAGTGCTAAATTTACGATATTTTACGGAAAAACTTGCGAGAGGGTGGAGGCGCGAACCAGAGTCGAACTGGTCTAAACGGCTTTGCAGGCCGCGGCATAACCGCTTTGCTATCGCGCCATATGATATTTAGCCAATAACTAAATATATGAGTTTAAACTAAAACGGCGAAAGCATGAATGCTGTCGCCGTTTTATGCCATTTTTTACCAAACTTACTTAAACATAAATTATTTAAAAAATAGGCTTAAGCACTTAAATTTTGGAGCGGGAAACGAGACTCGAACTCGCGACCTATACCTTGGCAAGGTATCGCTCTACCAGCTGAGCTATTCCCGCGTCGAGAAGCCAGCATTTTAGCGATTTTTGGGCTGGTGTCAAGGCGCAAACACAGCTATTTAGTTAATTTAGTGACTTTCTTTTTTTGCGCGCATTAATAAGCACAAGCGCTTTAGATCGATTTTTTAATAATCGGCCAAGCTGCTTTTATATAATAAGCCATTGATAGCAATGTTAAAAACGCGGCTAATACAATCAATACATGCCCAACTAGTTGGGTATTGTAGCCCGCTATATTATCCCAATACAGCAACAAAAATATCGCCAACATTTGCGCGGCGGTTTTAATTTTGCCAATCATCGCCACGCCAACGCTACTGCTTTTGCCTAAGCCTGCCATCCACTCGCGCAACGCGCTAATGGCGATTTCGCGGCCAATGATAATCAACGAAACCACCGCAC
The DNA here is from genome assembly GCA_031417675.1 of Methylotenera sp. GTDB lineage: Bacteria > Pseudomonadota > Gammaproteobacteria > Burkholderiales > Methylophilaceae > Methylotenera_A. The sequence continues at coordinate 3,769 of JANOWA010000177.1, read as the reverse complement.
CCACGCGGCCAAACTCTACCAATACAATCAGTGCAGCCGCTACCATCAACTTATCCGCAACGGGGTCTAAAAATGCGCCAAAATTGCTGGTTTGATTAAACTTGCGCGCCCAGTAACCATCTAGCCAATCGGTAAACGAAGCCAGCGCAAATACGCTGGCAGCTATTACATTTAAGGTATGCGAGGGCAGCATACCCAGCATATACAGGTTATGCGGCAAATAAAAGATGCCCACAAACACGGGTATTAGCGCGATACGCAGCACGGTTAAAATATTTGGGATATTCCACAACATATTGTTTTAATTCACTATTTTAGTTTTAAGTTTAAATGTTCAAAATCTAATGTAGCTGTTCGTAAATTTTTTCGGCCAAACTTTTACTCACGCCTTCCACTTGCGCCAGTTCGTCCATACTAGCATTTTTTACACCGTCTAATCCACCAAAACGCGTGAGCAGGGCTTTACGGCGTTTTGCCCCTACCCCATCAATATCTTCTAAGCTGGACGTAATGCGGGCTTTAGCGCGCTTGGCGCGATGGCCTGTGATGGCGAATCGATGCGCTTCATCACGAATTTGCTGCAGCAAATGCAGGCCGCGATTATCTTTTTCTAGGTTTAACATTTCTCCCGTATCGCCAAAAATCATGGTCTCCAGCCCTGGCCTGCGCTCTTCGCCTTTGGCAATGCCGACTAGTAAAATATCGGCCAGCCCTACTTCTTGCATAACTTCTATCGCAACGCCCAATTGACCTTTGCCGCCATCGATAAACACCAAATCTGGCCGAACCCCTTCACCCGCAGCCACTTTTTTGTAGCGCCGCGACAGCACATCGCGCATCGCCGCGTAATCGTCACCAGGCGTAATTCCTGTGATGTTATAACGTCTATATTCGCTATTTTGCATATCGCCGCGGTCAAATACCACGCAGCTGCCCACAGTGGCCTCACCCATGGTGTGGCTAATGTCGAAGCACTCGATGCGCTCGGTCGATTCAGGCAAATTTAAGGCTTCGCGCAGCGCAATTAACTTTGCTGCTTGGTTGTCGGATGTCGCTGCGCGCTGGCCTAATGCTAGCTCTGCATTGGTTTGCGCCATTTTTAGCCAGACTTTTTTATCGCCGATGGTGTTGGTGATAATTTTAATCTTTCGACCAGACTGTTCACTAAATGCAGCTTCAAAAGTTTTACTATCAATATCCACAGCACACACAATCATCGGTGGCGTATTTTGCGCGGTGTAATGTTGCGTTAAAAACGCTTCTACCGTCTCAGGCAATGCCGCATCTTGGCTATTTTTAGGAAAGAAACTTTTATCGCCCAAATGCCGCCCGCCGCGAATCATCACCAAGTTAATGCAATGCTGATTTTGCAAGCTAGCCACGGCTATCACGTCTGCATCCGAGACGCTAAAATCGCTGACAAATTGCTTAGCCTGCACTTGGCGCAGCGCTTGCATACGGTCGCGAAACACCACCGCCATTTCGTATTCTTGATTCGCTGCCGCCGTGTTCATTTTGTCGCCCAAGGCGTTCATCACTTCGTTGGTTTTGCCGTTTAAAAACAGCGCCGCCATATTCACATCGTTGGCGTAATTTTCGGGTGAAATATAATCTACACATGGCGCAGTACAACGCTGTATTTGGTATTGCAGACACGGCCGCGAGCGGTTGGCAAACACGGTATTTTCGCAAGTGCGTAGCTTAAAAACCTTTTGTAATAATTGAATGCTCTCGCGTACCGCGACCGAGTTCGGAAACGGCCCAAAATACTGGCTGCCTTTTTTTTGCGCGCCGCGATGAAACGCTAACCGCGGAAATTGATCACCCGTTAACGCAATGTAAGGATACGATTTATCGTCACGAAATAGCACGTTATAACGCGGCATCAAGCCCTTAATCAGGTTATTTTCCAGCAGCAAAGCCTCGGCTTCGTTGTGGGTAACGGTCGTCTCAATTTTAGCAATTTGACTCACCATCATGCGGGTACGCGGGTAAACTAAGTTTTTATTAAAATAACTTGAAACGCGCTTTTTCAAATCTTTGGCTTTACCCACATAAATCACCTCTTCAGCGACGTTTATCATGCGATACACGCCTGGCAGATTCGGTAGAGTTTTTAAAGTAGGTTTTGCATCAAACATTGCCTATTTTAACAGTAATCGCGCGCGCCGAAGCAACACACTATTTCGTTATTGCGCTCTAGATAATCTGCTGTCACAATACTTAACGGTATTATTGTTTATCAACATACTTTTAAGGGGATGAGAAATGGCTGAAGAAAAAGGTTTAGCAGGCGGCTCGCTCGGCACAATAGAATCGGCAGTCATGGGCATCGCAGGCACTGCGCCCGCGTTTAGCGTGGCAGTAACTACCGCTGTAATCGTCTCTTCAGTCAGCACGCTGGCGGTAGGCAGCATTTTGTATTGTGGCTTAATTATGTTTGGCATTATGTTGGCATTTACCAACTTGAGCAAAATGAAACCCAGCGCTGGCGCCACTTACGATTGGGTGGGTCGCGTATTTGGTAAAAGTTGGGGGTTCTTTGCAGGCTGGGGTCTGTTGGTGGCTTCTGTGGTGTTTATGGTGTCTGCCACTATCCCCGCCGCCACTTCTACTTTGGTGATTATTCGAGAGATATTTGGTGGCCCTGATTTGGTGGAAAGTACCAATTGGGTCACATTTACTGCGGCGCTTTGGCTCACTTTAGTGACCATCGTCGTTACCAAAGGCATTAAGCACGCAAGCTACGCACAGTTAATCTTAACGGTAGTAGAAACCGCCATTTTATTTGCCTTAATTATTGCTGCTTTTGTGCAATATGGTGGCAAGCCGATGCATATTCCTTCTTGGGATTGGGTCTCACCGTTTTCATTCACACCAACCACCTTTGCTACTGGCGCGCTTACCGCCATCTTCTTTTATTGGGGTTGGGATGTCACCATGAATTTGGGTGAAGAAACCAAAGATGGCACGCCGCAACCCGCCAGCCAAGGCGCATTTTGGGCAATGGTTAATTTGATTATTTTCTTTATTATCATGATGGTTGTCGTGTTGATTGTGCTGAATGACGATGAGATTGCCAAAGCCAATACCAATGTTTTATATGCGATTGCCGATAAATTATTCCCAAAACCTTGGAGCTATTTAGCGGTGATTTCTACTATTTTAAGCACCATCGGCACCATAGAGACGCAAATTTTACAGTTTAGCCGCAGTATGTTTGCCATGGCGCGTGATAACTCGCTGCACCCGCGTTACGCCAAAATTCATCCAGAATGGCAAACACCGTTTGTGGCCACGCTGGTGATTTGGGGTTTAGGCGTGTTTTTATTGTTCAGCTCATCTTACATGCCATCAGTCAAAGCTATATTAGATAGCTCCGTATTAGCGATTGGCTTTCAAATCTGTTTTTATATGAGTTTGGCAGGTTTAGCATGCGCTTGGCATTACCGCAACATGTTAAGCGGCGACCTAAAATCTGCGCTTTCACACGTCATTTGGCCAGCACTAGGCGGTCTATTTATGATATTTATTGCCATTTACAGTATCCCTACTTTTGATAAAATCACCTTGGTTATTGGCATTGGTGGCTTATTAATTGGCATTATTCCGCTACTTTTGGGGCGCAGGCGCGTATCAACTATGCTTAAAGCGGCATAAATTGTAGCGATTAAAAAGGCTCCGATTGGAGCCTTTTTTTATTTTAACCAATTTTCCTAGTCAATTCCCAAGTTTCTTAGCTCATTCCCAAGTTTCTTAACAAACGCTA
>JANOWA010000176.1:0-3191 GCA_031417675.1 Methylotenera sp. | reverse complement strand
AACAAGGCAAAAGCTTTGTTGAAAGAAGCAGGTTTTGTAGCCAATAAAGATGGGATTCTAGAGCGCGATGGCAAGCCGCTAAGCTTTGAAATTCTCACCAACCAAAATAAAGAGCGTGAAAAATCGGCTGTGCTGATTCAGCGCCGCCTAAAAGCCATTGGTATTGGTGTGACAGTGCGCCCTCTGGAATGGGCAAGTTTTATTAGCAATTTTATTAAAAAAGGCGAATTTGATGTGGTGATATTGGGCTGGAGCTTAAGCCTAGACCCCGATCAATATGGTATTTGGCACTCTAGCCAGCAAGGCGGTGATAAATTTAATTTTCTTGGCTATAACAATCCAACCGTTGATAAGCTGCTGGTGCAAGGCCGTATGGAGCTTAACCCAGATAAACGCCAAGCCATTTATTATGAATTTTCTAAACAATTGTTAAACGACAGCCCGATTGTATATTTATCGGCAGGTTACGGTTTAAGCGCTATTCACAAGCGCGTTAAAGGGATTGCCGACCCAATTCCGCCCGCTGGCGTTGGCTTTGAAAACGAAAAATGGTTTATTCCAGCGCCATTAAGACGCACAGAAATGACTAACTAATGCTGCGCTATATCATTAAACGCGTACTTTGGATGATCCCTTTACTCATTGGCATCAGCTTAATATCCTTCTTTATCATGCACTTAGCGCCAGGCGATATTACCAATAACGAAGGTGCTTTTAACCCAAAAGCCAGTGCCGAATCTAAACAAAAGCTGCGCGAACTCTACAACTTAGATAAACCCGTCATTGTGCAATATGGCTTATGGCTAAAGCGCATGATTAAGTTAGATTTTGGCAACTCGTTTCAAACGCATCGCAAACCTGTATTTTGGCAAACCACCGATAAAGATGGAAACGTGACCAAAGGCATGATTCAAGAATCCATCGGAAAAACATTATTAATCAATATTTTAGGCTTAATTATCACCTTAATATTAGCTATGCCGCTGGGCATTGCCGCTGCCCGCAAGTATGGCCTTTGGCAGGATAAATCCATTACATTATTCAATTTTATTGGATTTTCAATTCCCAGTTTTTGGTTGATCTTATTGTTAATGTATTGGGTTGGCGTTGTGCATAATTGGTTTCCGATTTCTGGCTGGCAAAGCTTAAATTACGATTCTTTAAGCGCTTGGGGGCAAATAAAGGATCGATTTTCACATTTATTTTTACCCGTCTTAATTCCATCCGTAACTGGCTTGGCGAGCATTACGCTGTTTGTTAAAAATGGTATGTTAGATGTGTTGCATCAAGATTACATCACAACAGCCCGCGCAAAAGGCTTAAGCGAAAACAAAGTGGTATATACGCACGCGTTAAGAAACGCCCTATTGCCGCTGATTACCATTGTCGGCTTATCAATCCCAGGTTTAATCGGCGGCTCGGTGATTGCAGAAAGTATTTTTGCCATTAATGGTATGGGTAAATTATTTTTCGATGCGGTGACCGCGCGCGATTTTCCTGTGGTGATGGGTATTTTAACCATTGGTTCTGCGCTCACTTTAGTGGGCAATTTAATTGCCGATTTAGCTTATGCGTGGGCAGATCCACGAGTGCGCCGTGGTGTAGTAAAGGGTTAAAATGAATAAAAATTTACTCATTAAAGCACTCGCCAACCCCTTATGCAAAGCGGGTTTTATTATTATTGTAGCGGTATTTTTGCTGGCTATGCTGGCACCCATTATCGCCCCCTATGACCCCGATGACATCAATGTAAAAGCGATTTTACTTAGGCCATCTCAGCAACATTGGATGGGTACAGATGGTCTTGGCCGCGACGTATTAAGCCGCATGCTCTACGGCGGGCGCATTTCCTTACTGGTAGGCTTGGTTGCAGTGGGCATCTCAACCATTATCGGCATTATTTTGGGCGCAATCGCGGGTTATTATCGCGGTTGGGTTGATACGTTTATCATGCGTTTGGTTGATGTGATGCTGTCGATTCCTAGCTTTTTTTTAATTCTTGCCGTCATTGCGTTTTTAACGCCGTCTATTTACAACGTAATGATTGTGATTGGCCTCACCTCATGGATGGGCGTAACGCGTCTAGTACGGGCAGAATTTTTAAGTTTAAGCGGCCGCGAATTTGTGCAAGCGGCGCGCGCGCTAGGCGCAAAAGATGCGCGACTCATTTTTACGCATTTGCTGCCCAATAGCCTCACGCCCATTATCGTTAGCTCGGTGCTAGGCGTGGCGGGCGCGGTGTTGCTTGAATCAGGCTTAAGCTTTTTAGGGCTTGGCGTGCAAGCACCGCAAGCCTCGTGGGGCAATATTTTAACCGACGGCAAAAACTATATTCAGTTTGCATGGTGGCTATCACTATTCCCAGGATTGGCTATTTTAATCACCGTATTGGGGTATAATTTATTAGGTGAAGGCTTGCGCGATGCACTTGATCCGCGAAGCGGGTCAAGCAAATAAAAGCACCCGCGAAGCAATAACACCAAATAAATTAATCAACTAAAATAAATACAGGCAGGAATGATGATGGGATTTTTAGCAGGTAAAAAAATATTAATTACAGGGCTATTAAGCGACCGCAGCATAGCCTACGGCATAGCCAAAGCCATGAAACGCGAAGGTGCTGAGCTGGCTTTTACCTACCAAATGGAAAAGCACATGCAGCGCGTGGCCGATTTAGCCGCGCATTTTGACTCTAAAATTGTATTGCCTTGCGATGTGGCGTTTGATGAACAAATCGATGCCCTATTCCCTGCGCTAGCCAAACATTGGGATGGCTTGGATGGACTAGTGCATTCGCTTGCCTTTGTGCCAAAAACTGCGCTGGATGGCGACTATTTAGACACCATCAGTTTAGATGGCATCAGCCGCGAAAACTTTCGCATTGCGCACGATATCAGCTCGTACAGTTTCTCGGCACTAGCAAAAGCCGCCTACCCGATGATGCAAGGTCGAAATGGCAGCTTGCTTACCTTATCTTATCTAGGCGCAGAGCGCACCATGCCTAACTACAACGTCATGGGCGTTGCCAAGGCCAGTTTAGAGGCCAATGTGCGCTATTTAGCACAAAGTCTAGGCCACCGTGGCATTCGCGTTAATGCGGTGTCTGCAGGCCCTATAAAGACGCTTGCTGCGTCTGGTATTGCCGACTTTGACAAGATGATTGGTTTTAACGAGCAACACGCTGCGCTGCG
>JANOWA010000175.1:0-7527 GCA_031417675.1 Methylotenera sp. | reverse complement strand
GAGTGCTAAGTAGGTGCTTTTCGGCATCTTTATCTAGCCAAATAACGCGCTTGGCCATGCTTGGGCTTATGCTGATTTTGCTATCGGAATCAATGACTAAATAGTTTTCTACCTGCATATTCTTTGCGGTTTGTACTCTATTTTCAGGTTTGGCGATAAAAATAGGTTTAGATGCCACATCTGATAAAACGCCAGCATTATTCTGTGGCGGAATCAGCACCGTTACCGCTTGCACACCTTGCACAGGGTAACCAGTGGCAGGGTCAATAATGTGGCAATAGCGTTTACCATCCAGCTCAAAATAGCGTTGATAATCGCCAGAAGTACCAATTGCCCAGCCGTCATCTAAATCTAATGCTGCAATCGCGTTAGGTTTGCGCGGGTGCTGTATGCCCACGCGCCACGGCTTGTTGCCGTGTTTACCTAGCGCAATAATGTTGCCACCTATATTAATCAGCGCATTTTTAACGCCTACTTTGCGTAATTCTATTACCGCAATATCCAGCGCATAACCTTTAGCATAGCCGCCTAAGTCTAGTTGAACGGCTGGATTTTTACTGAATACTTTGCCATTTTCGATCACAATATCACTCATTTGGGGATTGGCATGCACTAAGCTTGCCAGCTTGTTTATAGCTACCTTTTTTGGCACGAATTCATCGTGATGGAAGCCCCACTCTTCTATCAAGCCCCCAATTGCGGGGTTAAAAGCGCCGTTAGATTGCATCGATAAACGTGTGGCATCTTGCAGCATCGCGCTTAAATCAGGTTTGACGCTGGCAGGGGTATCGCCGCGCGCAAATGCAAGGTTGATGCTACTTAGTTCGCTGGGTCGCCAAGCATGTAGGCGATTATGCAAATGTTGAAATTCGCGAATAACTTGATTGGATATTTCCTGCGCATTGGTTTCAGATTCACCATAAATACTAATATCGACCAGCGTGCCAAACACGTAACTTTGGGTGTTGTACAGTGGATCAGGTTTGCTACAACTAGGCAGCAAGCCCGCAATAAGCAGTAAGAAAAGTAAGCGCATAGCTGTTACTATAACGCGACTATTGAGTTGCTTCTAGCGCTGCAACAAAAATTTGTGAAGCTTTACACGGTAAATCTAAATGCTGGGTTTGCGCAGCAATTTCTACCATGCCAGTGGGGCTGGTTACGTTTATCTCGGTTAAATGCTCGCCAATCACATCTAGTCCGACTAAAAATAAGCCCTCTGCTTTAAGCGTTTTGCCGACGGTGCTGGCAATTTCTAAATCATGTGCCGTAAGTGGCTGTGCAACACCAGTGCCGCCCGCTGCCAAGTTGCCACGCGTTTCGCCCACCTTGGGGATGCGCGCCAATGTGTAAGGTAGTGGCTCACCATTAATCACAATAATGCGTTTATCGCCCTGTATAATAGCAGGCAAATAACGTTGCGCCATGATGGTTTGTGTGCCGAATTTAGTCGCAGTTTCTAGAATCACGCCAATATTATGGTCATATTCGTGTATTCTAAAAATGCCGCTACCACCCATGCCATCTAATGGTTTTACAACAATATCTTTGTGGGTAGCCAAAAAGTCACGTATTAAATCATTGTTACTGGAAACCAAAAATTCGGGCGCAAATTGTGGAAATTTAGCGATTGATAATTTCTCATTCCAACTTCTGACTGACGCAGGATTGTTAAGGATGCGCGCACCTTGATTAGCGGCTAATTCAAGAAAATACGTGCTGTACAGATATTCGTTATCAAATGGCGGATCTTTACGCATTAAAATTGCATCAAAATCTTTGGGAAAAACTTCTTGGCTTTCTCCAAGCAAATACCAGTTATTGCCCTCTTTAAAACTAAACTCAGCCGCCTTAATTTTCACAATCTCGTTACGCAAAAACACATCATGCTGCTCACACACATATAACTGATGCCCGCGCGCTGCTGCCTCACGCATAATGGCTAAGCTGGTATCTTTATAGCTTTTTAGGCTAGTGAGTGGGTCGAGGATGAATAGTAGTTTCATGTGTAATTAGTTTAAATCACCCTCACCCCAACCCCTCTCCCAAAGGTAGAGAGACTAAACCCTCGCCCTCTGGGAGAGGGTGCGCGGCAGCGCGGGTGAGGGGCTTTAATTCTACATTAAAAATACAGGCAAAACCGCTAACTATTCAAAGGATCGCTCTCTTGCAGCTCAATGGCCGCCGCCAGCAAAGCCAAGCGCGCCACCACGCCATAGGCATAAAAGCGGTTGGGCACGGTATCTGGCTCGCCCGCACAATCGGGTAAGCCGCAAGGCGTTTCAAAGGCTAATGGCTCAAAATGCGAGCCAGGTGCGTTTAAGTTTTCATCCACCGCGCGGCCTGTATGCACGCGGTAAAAACCGCCAATCACAAAATGATCCATCATATACACCACTGGCTCTGCCACCGCGTCGTTAATACTCTCAAAGGTATAAACGCCCTCTTGAATAATCACCTCAGACACTTGTTGGCCTTCTTTAATGACCGACATTTTGTTACGTGCTTTACGGTTTAAATCACGCACATCGTCAGGTGATTTTACCGTCATAATGCCCATGCCATAAGTGCCAGCGTCGGCTTTTACAATCACAAATGGGTCTTGGCTGACGCCATACTCGGCGTATTTTAGTTTGATTTTATTGAGCAATAATTCGACTTTTGCAGCCAAACATTCTTCGCCCGTGCGCGCCTGAAAATCAATTTCGCCGCAGGTTTCAAAATAGGGGTTTAGTAGCCACGAATCAATACTTAAAAGTTGCGAAAATTCATCGACTACACGGTTATATGCATTAAAATGCTGTGATTTTCGTCTAACGTGCCAACCCGCATGTAGCGGTGGTATAACGTCTTGTTCTAAATTTTTCAGTATTTCTGGTACGCCACCCGATAAATCGTTATTCAATAAAACGGCACAGCTATCAAAGGCTTTGTAATCAACACCATTTACATTACATGCTTTTAAGCTAATGCGGTTTTTTTCGCGCACTACTGGCTCTAATAATAATTTTTGGCCATCATGCGTTTCAAAAATGGTGGGTTCGGTAATTTCAGGGTTAATGCTGCCCACGCGCACGTCCATACCAGCCGCTTTCATGATGTTAACTAGCTCAACCACATTGCGCAAATAGTAAGTATTGCGGGTGTGATTCTCTGGGATAATCATCAGGCGGTGCGCTTCTGGGCAAATTTTCTCAACCGCCACCTGCGCTGCTTGCACGCATAAACTTAAAAAATCGGGATTTAAGTTATTAAAACCACCAGGAAATAAGTTGGTATCGACAGGCGCAAGTTTAAAGCCCGCGTTGCGCAAATCCACACTGGCGTAAAACGGTGACGCATATTCCAGCCATTGCGTGCGAAACCAATGCTCAATTTTTGGCATGTCGCTTAACATGCGCTTTTCTAGGCTAAGTAGTGGGCCACTTAGGGCGGTAGTTAAATGTGGGACCATAATGTTATATTACCTGATGTGCCTGAATATCCGCGTGGTAGCTACTTCTTACCATGGGGCCGCTAGCCGCATTATTAAAGCCCATGGCATCGGCTTTTAGTTTTAAATTATCAAAAATCGCAGGTTCTACATAGCGCATCACGGGTAAATGATGTACGCTGGGCTGCAAATATTGGCCTAGTGTGAGCATGGAGACGTTATGCGTGCGCAGGTCTTGCATGACTTGCAAAATTTCATCGTCAGTTTCACCAAGCCCCAGCATTAAGCCAGACTTGGTAGGAATGTGCGGGTACGTTTCACTAAACATTTTAAGCAAATTAAGCGAGTTTTGATAGTCCGACCCTGGACGTGCTTGTTTGTATAAGCGTGGTACGGTTTCTAGATTATGGTTCATTACATCGGGCGGCGCAATGTGTAAAATTTCTAGCGCGACATCAAGCCGTCCACGAAAGTCAGGCACTAAAATTTCTATTTTAATGTTGGGCGAAGCCTGCCTAACCGCACGAATACAATCAACAAAATGTTGCGCACCGCCGTCTTTTAAATCATCGCGATCAACCGAGGTGATGACCACGTATTTAAGCTGCATGTGCGCGATGGTACGCGCTAAGTTGGCGGGTTCGTTAATGTCGGGCGGCAACGGCTTGCCATGCGCGACGTCGCAAAATGGGCAGCGCCGCGTGCATATATCGCCCAAAATCATAAACGTCGCAGTGCCGCCGCTAAAGCATTCGCCAATATTAGGGCAACTAGCTTCTTCACACACGGTGTGCAAATTATTCTCGCGCAATATTTTTTTAATTTCTTGAAAGCGTGCCGAATCTGGCACTTTCATGCGAATCCAATCGGGCTTGCGTAGCATGGGCTGCGGGATAATTTTGATGGGAATGCGCGCAGTTTTTTCGGCGTCAATCTGCTTGACGCCCGCAATTTTTTTTACTTGAGTGATGGTTATTTCGGTCATTAAATCAATTTCTCTGCCAGTATTTTTACTAAATTTTCGCCCATATGTTGCGGCGTTTTTGCAATGCCACAATCCTTGGTTTGCGTGACTTCTAGTCCTATATAGCCGCAAGGGTCAATGGCGTAAAATGGCGCTAAATCCATCGCTACGTTTAAACTTAGCCCATGATAACAGCAATTATTTTTTAAACGTAGCCCGAGCGAGGCGATTTTTCGCTCATTCACATACACACCTGGCGCATCGGCTTTGGCAACGGCTGTTACACCATACTGCGCAAGGCTTTCGATGATACTTGCTTCTATTTTATTGACGAGTTGGCGTACGTTTAAGTTGCGCCGTTTTAAATCAAGCAGCAAATAAATCACCACTTGGCCAATGCCGTGATAGGTAATTTTACCGCCTCTATCGACTAAAACTATGGGAATATCGTTTTGTGGCAAGCGCACATTTTTGCGATTTAAGCCAAGCGTATAAACGCTATCATGCTCGGTAAGCCATATTTCATCAAGGGTTTCAGGGTTGCGACTAACTGTAAACGCTTGCATGGCTACGAGCGTAGTTTGGTAGTCAGTGCGGCCTAAATGACGACAAACAATGTTTTGCATGCACGATTAAAGCGCGAATTTCACCATGGGATGCGCCGATATTGCACGATAAATAGTATCGAGTTGCACCTTCGAGCTGACGTGTACTGTGCAAGTAAGGCTGATGTATTTGCCGCTTGTGCTGCCACGCATGTCGATTTTAGACGCATCAAAGCTGGGCAAAACACCTTGAATGGTGCGTATCATTTCTTTGGTAAAATGTTCACTGGTTTCGCCCATCACTTTAATGGGAAAGTCGCAAGGAAACTCAATTAAAGTTTCAGTAATATCGTCGCTTTTAGCCGCCATATTATTGAATCATTAAGCGAATACTATCGGCGATTCTGCCAAAAAAGCCTGCTTCATCAACTGTTTTAGCGGCAACCAAAGCTTGTTCGTTGATGGTTTTTCCGTCTAAAGAAAATGTGATTTTGCCAATGGTTTGGCCTGCTTTAATCGGCGCAATTAACGGCTGTTGGCTGGTCATGCTGGCTTTTACGCGGGCGTAGTCGCCTTTTGGTAGTGAAAGATAATAGTCTTTGTTAATGGTGGCCGCTATGGTTTTATCTTGGCCTTTATAAACACGCAAAGTGTTAATGGTTTGTGCTTGTTTATAAACTAAAGTCGATTCAAAAAACTGAAAGCCATAGTTGAGCAATTTTTGGCTCTCGGTGGCGCGCATGGTTTCATTAGCTGCGCCCAGCACGACGGAAACGAGGCGCGATTCGCCGTGTTTTGCTGATGCGATTAGACAATAACCTGCGCTATCGGTATGGCCAGTTTTCATGCCGTCCACATTGGCATCTAGCCACAATAAGCGATTGCGGTTGGGCTGCGTAATCTTGTTATACGTGTATTCTTTAACCGAATATAAGCGTTTGTATTCTAAAGGAAAATCGCGGATTAATGCGGTTGCAAGTCGCATTAAATCTTGCGCGGTGGTGTAATGGTCTTTATCGGGCAGGCCAGTTGCGTTCATAAAGTGCGTGCCTGTCATGCCCAGTTTGGCCGCTTGTTTGTTCATCATATCGGCAAATTGCTCTTCGCTACCCGCTACGGCTATCGCCAAAGTAATCGACGCATCATTGCCCGATTGAATAATCATGCCATGTAATAGCTCATCTACGCTGACCGCCACTTTGGGGTCGATAAACATTTTTGAGCCTTCAACTTTCCAAGCTTTTTCACTGACAGGCAAAGTTTGATCGAGCTTTAAATGGCCATGTTGAAGCGCATCAAAACTTAAATAGGCGGTCATAATTTTGGTGAGCGAGGCGGGCTCAATACGCTCATCTTTTTTACTAGCGGCGAGCTGCGCACCACTGTTAAAGTCTTGTAATAAATAAGCTTTTACCGCCAAATTGGGCGGCGGTGCAACTTGCGCAGCAAACGCAAACAATGGAGAAATTAGTAGTAAGCTATTGAGTATAAATGTAAATTTTAGGCGCATAGTCAGTTTTGTGGATTATTTAGTGGTAATTATTGCAGAGGTATTGAGTTGTTTTCGAATGCTAGTAGCGGCCAGATCTGCATCTTGTTTATTATCAAAAGGGCCTAATTTTAAACGGTACAAGCCATTATTATACACGCTGTTAATTCCTACATTAGCAGCAATGTCATAACCTTGAATTTTTTTGCTTAATGCTTCAGCATTGGCCTCACTTTTAAATGCGCCAGCTTGCACAAAATATTGTGTTAGGGTACTGTTGTTATTAGCCGCTGCTGTGTTAGCAGGTACGCCAGACGTTGTGGACGCGGGTTTGGTTGCTGATGCAGGTGCCGCGTTGACAGCAGCTGGCGCGCTATTGATTGTTTTATCAGCAGCATAAAGCGCAGCATTATTTGGGTCAATCGCTTCGACATCCACCAAAGTGCTGCCAGCGGAAGAAAAACGTAGTTTATAAGCGGCAGCGTAAGATAGATCGATAATGCGGCTGCTTTTAAATGGGCCTCTATCATTCACGCGCACAATCACCCAGCGCCCGTTGGCAGGGTTGGTGACTTTAACATAGCTGGGTAATGGCAGCGTAGTGTGCGCGGCGGTCATGTTGTACATATCATACACCTCGCCACTCGAGGTATTTTTGCCATGATAACGTTTGCCATACCACGAGGCCACGCCGCGCTCTTTGTATGGTTTGTAGCTGGTCATGGGCGTGTAAACAGCGTCAAGCGCTTTATACGGTTTATTAGCGCGGTCTAGTAGCGCCTCTTTTTTAGGCACGGCATTGGCAATGCTGTCAATATCTTTGGGCGGATTATCACCTGGGCCAGCATCTAAATAATATCCGCCAGGCATGGTTGATGAAGGTGCAGTTTGTGCGCTGGTGCTAGCCGCAGGTTTGCTGGCGGCGGGTGGCGCGGGTGCTGGTTTAACCGAGCGATTGCCTCCGCAGCTGGCTAAACATAATAAGCCAATCACTACAAATACTTTTAATTTAGTCATTTTACTTTTCTCAACTAGGTTCTAATTTTGCAATCTAACTAGCCTGATGCAACCAATTTTTTATGCGTTTGAATACTCA
>JANOWA010000174.1:0-2078 GCA_031417675.1 Methylotenera sp. | reverse complement strand
TTTACACCGCTAGTGTTGAGTGATTTTTTAAGGTTTTTTGAAATCACCAAGGTATTACCTTGAATAAATACATTATTAAAGGCAACATCGGTCACGCCGCGCATATGAAAGCCACAGCCAATTACACCGCTAAGCAGCGTTAACAAAAAAAATATACGAAAGCCGATTTTTAGCATTAAGCAATTACCCTATTAAGCAATGACCACATTGACCAATTTATTAGGCACAACAATGATTTTACGCACAGATGTGCCTTCTAGCAAAAACTTTGTGACATAAGCTTGCTCAAGTGTCATTTTTTCGATTGCTGTTTTATCGGCTTCGCGTGAAACTTGTAAATTGCCGCGCAGTTTTCCATTCACTTGAATCACATATTCAACGGTATCCTGCACCATCGCAGCTTTATCAGAAACTGGCCAAGTTGCCTGTAGCATATGGCTCGCAGGGCATAACTCCGCCCAAAGTGCTTGGCAAATATGCGGCACTATAGGCGATAAAAGTAGCGTAACATTTTGCAATACTTCTTGGCGCACACTTCTGGTTAGTTCATCCGTCGCTTCAATTTTTGCGAGTGCGTTCATCAATTCCATCACGCTAGAAATTGCAGTATTAAAGCTGTGGCGACGGCCATAATCATCACCCACTTTTTCGATTGTTAGGTGCAATTGCAAGCGCAATTGTTTAAGCTCTGCGTTTAATTCGCCTTGGCGGTAAGCTTTAATTTCACCTAAAGCGACGTGTTCATAGGCTGCTTTCCACAAGCGTTTTAAAAATCGACTTGCACCTTCAACGCCGCTATCCGCCCATTCTAGGCTTTGGTCTGGTGGCGCGGCGAACATCATAAATAGGCGTGCAGTATCAGCGCCGTATGCGTCGATGAGTTCTTGCGGATCAACTGTGTTGCCTTTAGATTTACTCATTTTGGTGCCATCTTTTAGCACCATGCCTTGCGTAAGCAAGTTGGTAAACGGCTCATCATTGTTAATTAAACCCACATCGCGCATCAATTTGTTAAAAAAGCGTGCGTAAAGTAAATGCAAAATCGCATGCTCAATACCGCCCACATATTGGTCAACTGGCAACCAATAATTAGCGCGCTCGTCACACATTTTGTCAGCATCAAAACTCGCATAACGCGCAAAATACCAAGAAGATTCAAAGAACGTATCTAACGTATCGGTTTCTCGTGTTGCTTTGCCGCCACAAGTGGGGCAAGTAGTTTCATAAAAATTAGGATCTTTTTTAATCGGTGAGCCGACGCCATCCATCACTACGTCTTCAGGCAACACAACGGGCAACTGCTCTGCTGGAACTGGCACTTCACCACATTTTACGCAATGTACAATCGGAATTGGACAGCCCCAGTAGCGCTGACGAGAAACGCCCCAATCGCGTAAGCGGAATTGGGTGCGGCGCTTGCCGAGATTTTTGGCAGAAAGCGCGTCTGATATGGCTTGTGAGGCAGCATCAAAATCTAATCCATTAAAGTCGTCAGAGTTAAACAAAATACCGTGCTCTGTGAATGGTAGGCCGCCCCTCACCCCCAGCCCCTCTCCCGCTTGCGGGCGAGGGGAGTTGGCGTTTGTCTCTGATTTTAGCCCCTCGCCCTCTGGGAGAGGGGTTGGGGTGAGGGTGGGTTTAATTACCGCTTTAATGGGTAAATGATATTTGTTCGCAAACTCAAAATCGCGCTCATCATGCGCGGGCACAGCCATTACGGCACCTTCGCCATAACTTGCTAATACATAGTTTGCCACCCAAACTGGCAATTCCTCACCATTCAATGGATGCGTGACGAACAAGCCAGTCGCCATGCCTTTTTTCTCAGCGGTAGCGACATCGGCTTCTGCCACGCTACCGCGCTTACATTCAGCGATAAAGTCAGCTAATGCAGGATTGGTTTTCGCGGCTAAAGTAGCTAATGCATGCTCAGCCGCTACTGCAACATAAGTCGCGCCCATCAAAGTGTCTGGGCGGGTGGTATACACTTTTAACGTGCCTGATTTTAAATTATCAGTCGTACCAACAATTGGAAACTCCACTTCGCAACCATAGCTTTTGCCTATCCAGTTGCGTTG
>JANOWA010000173.1:0-2052 GCA_031417675.1 Methylotenera sp. | reverse complement strand
CAAGGTAAAACCGACATCGCCAATTTATACGCCATTGGCGAAACCGCTTGCACTGGCTTGCACGGAGCCAATAGATTAGCCAGCAACTCGCTGCTGGAATGCATGGTATTTGGCCGCGCCGCTGCGAAAGATATTTTAAATGCAGCGCCACAGGTTTTTAGCAAATTACCAATTTGGGATGAAAGCCGCGTTACCGATGCAGACGAAGTAGTGCTGATTACGCACACTTGGGATGAGCTGCGGCGCTTTATGTGGAACTACGTTGGTATTGTGCGCACCGATAACCGCCTTAGCCGCGCGCTGCATCGCATCCATATGCTGCGCGATGAAGTGCAAGAGTTTTACAGCAACTTTAAAATTAGCAACGATTTAATCGAGCTGCGTAACTTGTTGCAAGTGGCTGAATTAATTGTGGAAAGTGCTATGTCGCGCAAAGAAAGTCGCGGCTTGCATTACAGCAAAGACCATCCCAATATGGATGCCGAACCAATACCGACGGTGCTAGAACCAAGCAATTATAGTGGTTAAAAGCCTTCCTCAAACATTGCCCCTCACCTGCGCTGTCGCGCACCCTCTCCCGCCCGCGGGCGAGGGTTATGAGCGCGGTTTAGCCCCTCGCCTGCAGGCGGGAGAGGGTTATGAGTGCGGTTTAGTCCCTCGCCCGCAAGCGGGAGAGGGGTTGGGGTGAGGGGCAATGATTGAGAAAGAAATAGGGTTTAATTTTCCAAGTTTGAAGCAATTTATAACCGCGCCTTTATTAATAAATCTGGCAACCGCATGGCTATTGGCCTGCAGTCTGCCCGCCTTAGCCGCCGAAATCACCTACTTTTACGACGGCGACACTGTTAAAATTAACGATGGTGGCACAGAATTTAAACTCCGTATCAACGATATAGACGCGCCCGAAAAGAATCAAAGCTACGGCAAAAAATCGCGCCGCGCGCTCATGCAATTGTGCGAACATGGCGAGTTTCAAGTACAAATAACGGGGCAAGATAAATACGGGCGCAAGCTTGGTAAACTGGCTTGCCATGGCCAAGACGCTAGCCTATATATGGTGCAAAACGGCTACGCGTGGTTTTTTGCGCACTATTCAAACGACGGCAACTTGGCTTTTGCCCAGCAAGCAGCGCGCAATAAGGGGCTTGGGCTATGGCACGCTAAACAACAAACCGAACCTTGGATTTGGCGGAAAAATCATCTGCATTAATTGTGTTAATATTTTAAGCAAACGCAGCAAACGTAGCCTCGATGTATTGTAATGAAATCGAGGTTAGCTATCCCTTGATTCCGCTGATGCTTCATCAAGGCTACATACCTAAACCAACGCATCAAAACACAAAGCTCGCTTTAATTGCAATTCCCCGTATAATGCGGTTTCCCTACGCAAACCAATCAGCGTAGCGGTCTTTTTTCTCAATTGGTCACCTGACCTATTATTTGCCACCTCGATTGGTGTTGCTTCAAAAGCAATTGGCTGGCTTAACATTCAAGCTGGAGCTTTACATTGTCTATTGAAACAACAAACACATCTAATTTTAACGAGTTAGGTCTTAGCGAACCCATTCTGCGCGCCATTAGCGACGCGGGTTACACCACACCAACCCCAATTCAAGCCAAAGCCATTCCGCAAGTATTAAGCGGTGGCGATTTACTGGCAGGCGCACAAACTGGCACGGGTAAAACCGCTGGCTTTACACTGCCGATTTTGCATATTCTTAGCCAAAGCGCACGCAATGCAGATGCAATTAAAAGCCGCCCACGCTGCTTAATGCTGACACCAACGCGCGAACTGGCCGCGCAGATTGAAGAATCAGTCAAAACCTACGGCAAATATCTGCCGCTCACCAGCACGGTGATTTTTGGCGGCGTAAACGCTAATCCACAGATTGCGCGCTTAAAAAAACCGTTGGATATTTTAGTCGCTACGCCTGGCCGCTTGCTGGATCATGCCAATCAAAAAAATGTTGACCTAAGCGGCGTTGAGATTTTGGTGCTGGATGAAGCCGATAGAATGCTCGATATGGGTTTTATTCGCGATATTAAAAAAAT
>JANOWA010000172.1:0-3092 GCA_031417675.1 Methylotenera sp. | reverse complement strand
ATACTGTGCGAACAGACCGCAAGCAACTGGTAGGCTTACTGACTGAAGACCCAACTATTGTGCTTAAAGAAGGTGCGCAAATCATCAATTCAAGCAATATTACACCACCTGTGCCGATGTTCGGGCACGTGACTTCTAGCTATTACAGCGCGTTTCTAGGTCGCAGTATTGCCTTAGCCTTGGTGACAGATGGCTTGAAACGTCGTGATGACCCTGCTAGCAACACCATCTATGCATGGGCGGAAGGCAAAGCAGTAAAAGCAACCATCGTGTCACCCGTGTTTGTCGATGCAGAAGGAGCACGCCATAATGTCTAATTTAGAATTGAATTTGACCCAGTTTTCACCCGTAATGCAAACACCGTTGCATCACTTTAATTTAAGCGCTAAGCAAGAAATAATGACCGATGCCAAAGGTGTATGGGCGCATGAAATGGCGCTACTAGGCTATATTCATCTGCGTGGCAACGCACAGAATAAAGACTTTTTAGCTGCTGTAAAAAAGGCAACTGAACTGGACTTGCCTACGGGAGCTTGCAGTTTAAGTTCTGCTGCTATCACTATTTTAAATCTATCGCCCGATGAATGGATGCTGGTTTGCCCGCGCGAGCAGCGTGCCGCTATACAACAATCTCTTGCATCCGCGTTAACTGGCATTCATAGCCAAGTGCTGGATAACTCTGGTGGCTATACAAGCGTATGGTTGCAAGGCAAGCAAGCCACAGACGCACTGCAACATTGCACCGTGTACAACTTGCATGTGTTAACGCCTAACAAAGTCGTCGGCACTACTTTTGGTAAAGCTAGCGTCATTATTTATCGATTAGATAACGGCTTTTGCCTCTTATTACGGCGTAGTTTTGCCGATTATATTTGGCGTTATTTAGCGCGCGCGGCAGCACCCTATGGTTTTGGTATCGCAGCTTTGTAAGATTTAGGACTACATGCCATGAACTACAGCGTTTTTGAGGTTTTCCGCATCGGCATTGGGCCATCCAGTTCACATACTGTCGGACCTATGCTGGCTGTAAACCGTTTTCTGGTTGAAATCGAAAAGCGTGGCCTACTCAATCAAGTTGCTCAGGTGCAGGTGCATCTTTATGGCTCACTAGCACTTACCGGTGTTGGGCATGGTACCGATTGTGCGGTGCTAGCTGGCCTAACTGGCGCGCTACCAGATAGCGTTGACCCACAAACAATTGCACCATTAGTTGAGTCTATCCAACGAACTAGGCAATTATCGTTAATGGGCGTGCAAACCATTCACTTTGATTATGCACAACATTTAACATTTCATCGCAGCGAAACCTTGCCAGAGCACCCGAACGGCATTGTGTTGCAAGCATTTTTTGATGATGGTGATTCACTCTATCGCAACAGTTATTTCTCTATTGGCGGTGGCGCAGTACTTGATAAAAGCGAGATTATTGCCAGCATAAAAGCAAAAACCGATAATGTTGTCAAAGACTTACGCAATGCGCCTTATTGGTTTGACAACGCAGCTGATTTGCTACGCATGGGACTTGATAATAAACTAAGCATCGCAGAAATGGTGTGGCAAAACGAGCTTAAATATCAAGATGCAAGCGCAACACGGGCTAAATTGTTGCGTGTGTGGGAGGTGATGAATGCCAGTATTGAGCGCGGCCTGAATACCGAAGGCATGCTGCCTGGCGGGCTTAAAGTGAATCGTCGGGCGCATTTATTGTACAAACAAGCGAGCATGGTAGGTGGGAAATTATCAGCGGATTTTCAAGCAATGGACATGGTGAGTGCATTTGCCATTGCTGTGAATGAAGAGAACGCCTGTGGCGGCCGCGTGGTGACTGCGCCAACCAATGGCTCTGCTGGCGTGATTCCTGCTGTTTTAAGCTACTTTACACGTTTTTCTCAGCAGCAAAACATACAAAAAAAAATCATCCAAACAGAAATTACCGAAGCAAAAATCGAAGATAACATCATTAAGTTTTTGCTCACAGCTGCTGGAATCGGCATGCTGTACAAGAAAAATGCATCAATATCTGCCGCAGAAATGGGCTGCCAAGGTGAAATCGGCGTGTCATGTTCCATGGCGGCAGGTGGCTTGGCGGCGGTGCTAGGGGCGAATAATGAGCAAATCGAAAATGCTGCTGAAATCGCTATGGAACATAATCTTGGCATGAGCTGCGACCCAATTGGCGGACTTGTGCAAATCCCCTGTATAGAGCGCAATAGCATGGGTGCAGTAAAAGCCATTAACGCGGCGCGTATGGCCATGATGAGCGAAACGAGCCATATTGTGTCGCTAGACGCTGTAATAGAAACCATGCGCCAAACAGGCTTGGATATGCAAAGCAAATACAAAGAAACTGCGCTGGGCGGCCTTGCCATTAACGTGGTAGCTTGCTAGATATATGTTGCTTGTTAAATAGTTGTCGCCAGTTAAACGGTAGCTTGTTGATTATTTAGAGGACAAAATGCAATACCCGCATATTTTTACGCCAATCACACTAGGTAAACTGCTGTTACCTAACCGCATTTACAGCACTGCACATGCAGAGGTTTACGCAGATGCTGGCGGTATGCCGGGCGAACGTTATATCAAATATTACGAAGAAAAAGCCAAAGGTGGCTTAGGAATGGCGATTTGCGGCGGCTCCAGCCCTGTTTCGCTTGACGTTCCACAAGGTGCTTGGAAACCTGTTAATCTCACTACCGATTTAGTCATCGAGCCGCTCGCCAAGCTCGCCGAAGCGATGCACAAGCATGGCAGCAAAATCATGATTCAAGCCACGCATATGGGACGGCGTTCTGCCTTTGCGGGCGACCCTTGGCCACATTTGGTGTCGCCCAGTGGCATACGTGAGCCAGTGCATCGCGGTAATGCCAAAACCATTGAGATTGAAGAAATTACGCGCATTATTAGCGACTTTGCTAAGGCAGCCAAACGTTTACAAGCAGCGGGGCTATATGTCATCGAAATCTCTGCTGCGCACCAGCACCTTGTGGAACGTCAAGCGAAACAGGGCTGGAGCCGCCGCAAATCGCCATTCCTAAGCCACCTTTGGCTTTTTCTTCGTAATATTTGATATAACGTTCGCCCGGCATACCGCC
>JANOWA010000171.1:0-5064 GCA_031417675.1 Methylotenera sp. | reverse complement strand
GGATGCAGCAACACTTTGTCAATACGGTCGGTCGTTTCATCGTTAAGCTCAGCAGGCATTTGCACCGCTTTTTTAACGATGGTTTGCATCTCGTTTTCGACTTGCACATCGGCCTCTAGCAGGCCAGCAATTGTTTCTGGTGATATGCCTTGTGGCTTATCCGCCATTTGTTTAGCTGCGGCTATTAACGCTTGCGGGCAGCCATCACCATATTTTGCACTAATTTGCATGACGGGAAAGCCGAGCTGCTTGGACATCGCCTCAGTATCAATGGTAATGCCTGCGCGCTTGGATTCATCTTGCATGTTTAGCAACAAAATAGTTGGCATGCCAAGATTTTTAATCTGCAAAGCCAATGATAATTGACGGTCAATCTGCGAGCTATTAAGCACAATCATGGCTAAATCGACCGTGTTATTGCTTAAAAAATGCCGCACCACTTGCTCGTCGTCAGAAAAACCATGCAGGTCGTAAAGTCCAGGCAAATCAATGAGTTCGGCAATATGACCACCCATCAAAATTTTGGCACTCATTAAATCGACGGTAATGCCTGGCCAATTACCCACGCGGGCTGAAGCGCCACTTAAGCGATTAAATAAAGTTGATTTGCCCGTGTTGGGCATGCCAAGCAAGGCGATGCGTTTCATGTGGTGCGTGAACCTTTAAGCCGAGACAGGCTTAAGAAGGAAGTAATTGAATGCGCGCTGCGTCGATACCGCGCAAAATAATATCAGTTGCGCCAATGCGCACATGTAATGGGCCGTTAAAGCTGGCGCGGCGGATTAACTCAATTTTTTTGCCGATTCTAAACCCCATGGCATTTAGCCGTTGATGCAAAGCTTGCTCTGCATGAATCGCATGAATAACACCTTGTTGGCCAGGATTTAATGTATTGAGTATGGTCATGCTATTTAAGAGTAATCTAAATGATAATAGTTCTTATTATTGCAGGCTTTTTTAAAAAGTCAATGTATTTAGAAGCTTGATGCGCAAATAAAAAAGACCTGTCATGTGACAGGCCTCTTTTCTGCGCTAAAACAACACGCAAAACGAATCCTAGCGCTTATTTTTTGTCCGTTACACCAGGCACGTCAATTTTAGATTTTTCTTTCAAGCCAATCATCATTTTTTCAAGCTTACGTTGTTGTAACGTGCGCTCTAAGCCTTCTTTTACTTTATCGTAGCTAGGCACTTGCGCAGCACGCGAGTCGACCAATTTAATCACGTGCCAGCCAAATTGGGTTTGCACTGGTGCACTGGTTGTTTCACCTTTTTTCAAGCTGGTTACCGCTTCGCTAAATGGTTTAACCATGCCTGCAGGAGAGAACCAACCTAAATCGCCGCCTTTTTCTTTAGAGCCTGGGTCTAATGATTTTTCTTTGGCTAATTTAGCAAAATCACCACCTTTTTTAAGTTGCGCCATTATGTCGTTGGCTTCAGCCTCGGTTTTGACCAAAATATGGCGCGCACTATATTCTTTATCGCCTAACTCTTTTTTGTAATCCTCATAAGCGGCTTTTTTCTCAGCCTCGGTTACTGGGTTTTTCTTCATAAAATCTTGCAAAAATACATTCACCAACATTTTGCGATTGGCTAATTCTGAGCTCGTTTTAAAGTCAGCATCTTTATCCAGCCCTTGTTTTTGCGCTTCTTGATACGCTAATTCTGACCCGACTAGCTCATTAATAATGGCGTTTCTCATGCCGTCAGATGATTTTTGACCGCGCGCTTCAGCATCTTTGGTAATAAAATCAACCCAAGATTGTTTAATGGCTTTGCCATTAACGGTGGCTGCGGCTTCTGCAGCGTAAACAGCTGGGGTGAATGCTAATGTAGAAAATACGGCGATTGATATTAGTAACTGGTTGATTTTCATCAGAAATCCTTTAGTGTAAAAATGAATGCTTTAAAAATAAGTACGCTCAAAGTAATACTCTAGGTTAATTGGGGTCGGTAGGTGAAATTGCAAGTATGCTTATAGCATGAATGTGTTGCGGAATTAAGTCAGTTAAAGCCTGATATATTAAACGATGTCGCATTATCGGCGATTTTTGCGAAAATTGCGAGCTTACGATGGTAATGCTGAAATGCCCGCCACCAGTATTGCCTGCATGGCCAGCGTGCAGCGCGCTATCATCTTGAATTGTAAGGCTAATTGGCTCTAGTGCAGCCAATCTAGTTTTAATGGTTTCTACTATGTTCATCGTTTATTAACAATTACGGCAGCGTTTTGCGAAAAGGTCTTACAGCAACGTTTGCATAGACGCCTGCGTTTACAAAAGGGTCGGCCTCTGCCCAAGTTGTTGCGGCGGCTAAATCGCTAAATTCTGCCACAATTAAACTGCCTGCAAAGCCCGCAGAGCCAGGATCAGCGCTGTCTATTGCGGGGAATGGGCCTGCTAGAATTAAACGACCTTCATTTTGCAGCTCGGTCAAGCGCACCAAATGGGCGGGGCGAGCAGCGATGCGCTTTTCAAGGCTGTTTGGCGTATCTTCTGCAACAATGGCGTACAGCATGCTATTCCTTTGGTTTTTCGCTATCCGAAGTTTCAGGCTCAATAAACTTTATTTGTTTATTCAGCAAGCCGAATAATCCCAACATAAAAGCCATCATAGCAATCGGCACACCTGGAAATTTAAAATAAATCCAATATTGTGGAAACTTAAATATAAACAATAAGTTAACCAAGCCTATCATTACAAAAAATCCCACCCAAGCCATATTCATGATGTTCCAAGTGCTATTGGAGGCTTCAATTTGTTTACGCATCATTAATGTAATGAGGTTTTTTTTATAAAAATAATTGGAAACCAATAAAGCAATGGCCAGCACCCAATAAAAAAGACTAAATTTAAGCTTAATAAAAAAGTCATCATGCAAAAATAGCGTAATTGCGCCAAATGGAATCACCAGCAAAAAGGTGATTAGCGCCATTTTGCTCACTTTACCGTGTTTAAAGTATTCCCACATGATTTGCAACGTGGCAAACAACATTAAGGCTTTGGTTGCCGCGTAAATATCAAATAAAAAATAAAAGATAAAAAATATAATTGCGGGGACTAAATCGAATAAAAATTTCATGCGGCCTTATATGTTTTAAAAGCATAACTATCTGTAAAGGTTGTATTTTGCTATGATTTGCTTATTAATGCAAAATTCAATTCACCATGCCTGCCAAAATTGATCTACATTGCCATTCTACCGTTTCTGATGGCTTATTATCGCCAGCTGATTTAGTCGCCCATGCCGCCAACAGCGGCGTGAAAGTGCTCGCGATTACCGATCATGACGATGTAAGCGGCTTGGCGACAGCGCGTTTGGCGGCTGCCGAGCATGCTATCCATTTTGTGAACGGCGTAGAAATATCAGCCACCTGGAAAAAACGTACGCTGCATATTGTGGGTTTAAAGTTTGATGCGGAAAATTTGGCCTTAAAAACCGCGCTCGATCGTGTGCGTATTGGCCGCGATATGCGCGCACAAGAAATGGCTGCTGGCCTTGCCAAAGCGGGCATTGGCGGCGCTTACGAGGGTGCAAAAGCCATCGCCAAACAAAGTATTTTAACGCGCAGCCATTTTGCGCAGTTTTTGGCACAAAATGGTTATGCCAAAGATGTTAAAAGCGTGTTTAAAAAGTTTTTAGTCAAAGGCAAGCCAGGTTTTGTCGAGTCTAATTGGATGGATTTAGAAAGCGCGGTGCGGCTAATTGTTGGCGCGGGCGGCCAGGCCGTGATTGCGCATCCTGGGCGTTACGATTTGGGCATGGTGAATATGCATTTACTCATGCACGAATTTCGCATGCTTGGTGGCGCGGCCATCGAGGTGGTCACAGGCAGCCATCAGCCACCGCAATATCAACAATTTGCCACCATTGCGCATCGCTTCAGTTTAAAAGCGTCGCTGGGGTCGGATTATCATGGCGCAGGTTTAAGCTATATGGGCATGGGGCAAGTGCCAGACCTGCCCGCAGGCTGCGTGCCAGTGTGGGATGATTGGCCAGAGGCCAAGTTTTTAAACTAGCAATATTTAAGCTAAATGGCGCAATATTTTGTTATTAATGCCGAAAATCCACAGGCACGTTTAATCAAACACAGCGTAGAGATTTTGCGCGCAGGTGGCGTGATTGCTTATCCGACGGATTCTAGTTACGCGCTGGGTTGTATGTTGGGATTTAAAGAGGCGCAAGATAAAATTCGCCAAATTCGCGGTGTAGATGACGAGCATTTATTTACCCTAATTTGCCGCAATTTAAGCGAGTTAAGTGCGTATGCGCAAGTCGATAACGCGCAATTTAGGCTGCTAAAAGCCAATACGCCAGGCGCCTATACCTTTGTGCTTAAGGCCACGCGCGAGATTCCGCGTCGCTTGC
Source organism: Methylotenera sp. (assembly GCA_031417675.1). Classification (GTDB taxonomy): domain Bacteria; phylum Pseudomonadota; class Gammaproteobacteria; order Burkholderiales; family Methylophilaceae; genus Methylotenera_A. The sequence continues at coordinate 695 of JANOWA010000171.1, read as the reverse complement.
AGCACCCCAAGCGTAACGAGGTGGGCATTCGCGTGCCAAATCATGCGGTGACGCAAGCGCTGCTAGACGAGCTTGGTGAGCCATTATTAAGCATGACCTTGCAATTACAGGGCGATGACGAACCGCTAAATGAAGCTTGGCAAATTCGCGAACAATTAGAACATAGCGTTGATTTAGTGATTGATTCTGACATTCATCACGCAGGCCTTACCACGGTGATTAATTTAACCGAGGCCGCGCCAGTGCTTATTCGCCAAGGTGCGGGCGATGCCGCACCATTTGGACTTTAACAAAGAATTAAAACAAGGAAGTAAAACATGGAACTAGAAGCACTATTCACTAAGATCGTTATTGCAGCCATCCCTATTTTGCTAGCCATTACTGTGCACGAGGCATCGCATGGCTATGCGGCCAAATATTTTGGCGATTTAACCGCAGAAAAGCTAGGCCGCATTTCACTTAATCCGTTTAAGCACATTGACCCTGTTGGCACTGTTTTATTGCCAGCCTTAACCTTATTTTTTGGCGGCGTATTATTTGGCTGGGCAAAGCCAGTACCGGTTAATTTTGGCAATTTGCGCAACCCTAAAAAAGATATGCTATGGGTCGCCGCCGCAGGCCCAGCTTCAAATTTAGTCATGGCAATTTTTTGGGCATTCGTGATTAAGTTTTCACCTATGGCTGGCGCATATGCG
>JANOWA010000170.1:0-1778 GCA_031417675.1 Methylotenera sp. | reverse complement strand
CAAATATGCTCGCCATACCCACCGCCAAACTAGGTGCACCGCCAGTACGGGCGAATAAGCTGCTTTCACCCATATCTTTGGCTAATTGGTTCATTTGTTCAACTGTTACCGCAAAGCCCCAGCTATTGATTTTTGCTACGGCGTCTATCGCATCTTTACCCACCACGCCTGCGGGGCTGTTAATGGCAAAAAACACGCCTGGCTCTAGCACGGTTGCGGCAATCATCGCCATAATCGCGACGAAACTTTCTAATAGCATAGCGCCGTAGCCAATCATGCGAATGTCGCGCTCATTGGCTAAAAGTTTAGGCGTTGTGCCAGAGGCAATCAGCGCGTGAAAGCCTGAAATGGCGCCACAAGCAATGGTAATGAACACAAATGGAAATAGCTTGCCGCCAAAAATCGGTCCTGTTCCGTCGGTAAATTGCGTAATGGCTGGCATGTGAATTTGCGGGCGCAACATCACAATTGCAATTGCCAGCAAAATTACCGTGCCCAGCTTCATATAGGTCGATAAATAATCGCGCGGCGCCAGTAGCAACCACACCGGCAGCACAGCGGCAGCAAAACCATACACAATAATCGCGAAGGCAAGTGGCAGACCATCGTAATCGAACAGCACACGCAGACTCGTCGATTGATTGATCCAGCCACCCGCAATGACTGCAAACAGCAATAAGGCTACACCAATCGCGCTGGCCTCTAACACCCGTCCAGGGCGAATATTGCGCATGTAAAAGCCAATTAACATAGCGATTGGAATAGTCGCTGCCACAGTCGATGTCGCCCATGGGCTGTGCTTCATTGCGTTAACCACCACCAAGCCCAATACCGCGATTAAAATAATCATGATTAAAAACGTGCCAACTAAGGCCGCTGTGCCGCCAATGATGCCGATTTCATCACGTGCCATTTGGCCTAAGCTACGTCCATCACGACGTGTTGAGAAAAACAGTGTCACCATATCTTGCACCGCACCACCTAAAACCGCACCAATCAATATCCACAACGTGCCTGGTAAATAACCAAATTGTGCTGCTAGCGTTGGGCCTACTAAGGGACCAGGCCCTGCGATAGCCGCAAAATGATGACCAAATACCACCCATTTATTAGTGGGGATAAAATCGCGGCCGTTATCTAATCTTTCAGCTGGAGTTGCGCGTGTTTCGTCTATGGTTAAAACGGTTGCCGCAATCCAAGCTGCATAAAAGCGATAAGCAATGGCGTAAATACAGATTGCCGCAGTAATTAGCCACAGCGCGTTAATGCTCTCACCGCGATTAAGTGCGATAGTGCTTAATGCAGATGCACCTAATATGCCAACTGCCAACCAGATGATTAATTTAAGATTTTTATGCATATTGAATCAATTTATAATAATTTCTACTAGTATAAGTCACACTCTATAAATGAACCTAACAGTCCAATCAAACTCCATGCATTAGCCTGCAAATGCTACACTTACTATTCAATTTTTTAAAAAAACCTCCATGCAAACTGCCACCGAAAACTCCACTATAGCTGCGACCAATTCTGTTACCAAGCCAGCCACTAAAAAACTCGCATCATTGAGCAGCCTTTGGCCATTTTTACGACCGTATCGCGCACGTGTTTTATTGGCATTTGTGTTGCTGTGCTTGGGTTCTGCCACGCTTCTATTAGTGCCATTGGCGTTTCGCGATTTAATTGATTTTGGTTTTGTTACAAAAAGTACCACTAGCCATAAAGGTTTAATCGGCTCGCTTAGTTTAAACGGTCATTTTTTGGTGATGTTTGTG
>JANOWA010000169.1:0-2177 GCA_031417675.1 Methylotenera sp. | reverse complement strand
CAAAACCTTCTTGGCTGAAGCCGTTCAAGTCATCGGTGCGCCGATAACCCGCTTGCACGCCTGCTTCTATAAAGGCCTGATAGAGAATATTATTGCCATTTTTGGGTGTCGTAACTGATGTGGGGCCAGCATTACCGTGATATTTATTTACGCCAATATCGCGTGATTCGGCTTTTTTAAAATAAGGCAAACAATCAAAATAAGACCAATTCTCTAAGCCTTTATGCGCCGCCCAGCCATCGTAATCTAGCGCATTGCCGCGTATATAGCACATGCCGTTAATTAGCGATGATCCGCCCAAGCCTTTGCCACGCCCACATTCCATGCGGCGGTTGTTCATGTATGGTTCGGGGTCGGTAAGGTACGCCCAATTGTAACGGCGGCCTTGTAGCGGGTACGCCAGCGCGGCGGGCATTTGCGTGCGAAAATCTAGCCTATAATCGGAGCCACCTGCTTCTAATAACAGCACGGTTACATCGGCGTCTTCAGTTAAACGCGTCGCCAGCACATTGCCTGCCGAGCCTGCGCCTATAATGATGTAATCGTATTCTTGTGATTTAGCCATGCTTGAAGTTCCAAATAACTAAAAACAAATTAGCCGCAGATGAACGCAGATAACAACAAACAATAACGAAAGCATCTTGAGCTCCAAAAACAATTATTATAGATGTATATTTGCGGCTTTATATTAAACATCTGCGTTTATCCGCGTTCATTTGCGGCTGATTGGATCTTTCAAAACACTGAAGTATATCCACCGAGTTCCACTTGAATCGACTTGGTTCGAGTATAAGCTTGCAGTGTCATCAAGCCATTTTCGCGCCCAATGCCAGATTGCTTATAGCCGCCAACCGGCATGGCTGCGGGCGATTCGCCCCAAGTGTTAATCCAGCAAATACCCGCTTCTAATTGGTGAATAACGCGGTGCGCGCGGTTTAAATCTTGCGTTAACACACCTGCTGCTAAGCCATAATCGGTATCGTTGGCGCGGCGAATCACTTCATCCTCGTCGTCATAAACTAAAATGCACATCACAGGGCCAAAAATCTCTTCGCGGGCTATCGTCATATTATCCGTGCAGTCAGTTAATACAGTCGCCTGCATATAATTGCCTTTCGCCATCGCAGCATCTGTCACCCGTGTGCCGCCAATCAACAGCCGCGCGCCTTCTTTTTTACCCAGCGCGATATAATTTAGCACCCTATCCATGTGCGCAAAACTCGCCAAAGGGCCAAAGTTAGTGTTTTCATCTAAGGGGTCGCCCAAGCGAATACGTTTTACACGCTCGATAATTTTTTGTTCAAATTCAACCACTTGGCTACGATGCACAAATACGCGCGTGCCGTTAGTACACACTTGGCCGCTGCTATAAAAGTTCGCCATCATCGCCACATCAGCAGCACGATTTAAATCGGCATCATCAAAAATAATCAGTGGCGATTTGCCGCCCAGCTCCATCGTCACTTCTTTTAAGGTGCTGCTCGATGCAGCTGCCATGACTTTTTTACCTGTAACGGTGCCACCCGTAAAGGATATTTTTTCGATGCCGCTGTGTTCAGTTAACCAAGCACCAACCTCATGCCCTGCGCCGTTAAGCACGTTAAACACGCCATCAGGCAGGCCAGCTTCGGTATAAATTTCGGCCAATTTTAATGCAGATAACGGCGTAATTTCGCTTGGTTTAAAAATCATGGCATTGCCCGCCGCCAATGCTGGTGCAGATTTCCACAAAGCAATTTGAATGGGGTAATTCCACGCGCCAATGCCTGCAACCACGCCAAGCGGCTCGCGCCGCGTATAAACAAAGCTTGTATCACGTAGCGGAATTTGGCTACCCTCTAGCGCTGGCACAAGCCCTGCATAGTATTCCAGCACATCTGCGCCTGTGACTATATCAACATAGCGCGTTTCAGAGATTGGTTTACCCGTGTCTAGCGTTTCTAACTCTGCGAGTTCGTCATTTCTTGCGCGCAAAATTTCCACCGCACGGCGCAATATGCGCGAGCGCTGCATGGCCGTCATCGCTGCCCAAACTAGCTGACCTGCGTGTGCGCTAGCGACTGTAGAATCAATATCAGCGCGGCTTGCAGCTTGCACCTCGGCCAATACTTCACCATTAGCGGGGTTGAAAGTTTGAAAGGTTTTGCCGCTGGTGGCCGCTTGCAAGCGGCCGCCAA
>JANOWA010000168.1:0-5025 GCA_031417675.1 Methylotenera sp. | reverse complement strand
TGACAAATTTCTGGCAAGGCGCGCATGAATTGGTGAAAGCCGCGATAAGGCTCTAAGTTTCTAGCCACATAAGTCACCACTTTATCTTTTGCGGTAAGTTTTTGTCCATTTGGCAAAGTAAATGCTGCTTTGGAATTTGGTTTAGCGATGTCGGTATTAACGCCTTCATGAATCACCGATATTTTTGACTGATACTCGCTTGGATACAAACTTTTCTGCCATTGTGTGGGGCTAACACCTGCGTCACTCACCTGTAAATTCAGCAAATTGATACTGTTTTTGGTGCGAATCCGCAACACATCATCTAAGCTATTCGGAAACTCTGGGTCAAAATTGGTATCGGCGCCAGTTGCGTGATAAAAAAACTCAAAATAATTAATCAGCTTGGTCTTGGGAAAAACATCTTTCACATATAAAGTCTCGCCCCAACCCGCATGCCCAATCACCACATCTGGCGTAAAACCTTTTTGTTTCAACGCCTCCATCACTTTGGCTGTCGCCTGCCCATTGAGCACTGCCGACTCTAGGCCAGCAATGTAATGGTGAATATTTTGTGTGATTGCCCTTGCGGGTTTATAAACCAAGTTTGCAACTTGCGCCAAGCCTTTTGCCTGCGGTTGCGAAATTGATACAACTTGATTCCCCGCTATGCCCGCCAAATACGCAGCAATGTGCGGAAACTGGCCAGGAAAGTTTTGATGACAAAATAAGATACGCACAGCGTAAGTATAACTTCAAGTTATTGAAAAATCATGCTTTTTAAGATGCCATGATAATAAAAGTGTGCGTCTTGCATGGTAATATTGCACTAATGAATCATATTGTATAAAGTTTGAAATTATACTAATTAATTTGATTGTTAAGCATTTACATAATAATAACCAATACTTAATCGTTCAATGTCATTAAAAACCAACCATCAGCCCACACCTTTATTTAGGCAAGAGGTGATAGACGCTAAACAGCAACAGCGTTTAGGTACTATTGTGTTAACGCCACATGTATCATTTTTTCTGATTGCTTTGGTCGCCGCGCTAGTTGCGCTACTGATACTAACATTTTTATATGTTGGCAGTTATACGCGCCGAATTACGGTTAGCGGCCAGCTAGCGCCCTTGTCTGGCCTTATTCGTGTGTTGCCGCCACAACCTGGCGTGGTATTAGAAAAACACGTCACTGAAGGCCAACAAGTCAAGCAAGGTGACGTGCTTTATGTGTTAAATAGTGACCGCGTCGGGCTATCTTCACGCGAGTTGCAAGCCGATATCAGCGTGCAGATTGCTAATCGAAAAAATTCTATGCTAAGCGAAATCAGCCGCAATAAAAACGCCGAGTCGCAAGAGTTAGCCTTACTTAAGCAACGTCAATTGTTTTTACAAAATGAAGTGCAAGCCATACAAGCGCAAACAGAGCAGCAAAAACAGCGTGCTGCACTGGCCTTAGATGCTTTTAAGCGTTATCAAGGTTTGGCCGAAAAAGACTTTATTGCGCATGAACAGTTGGTGCAAAAAGAAATGGAATTATCTGAACAACAAACGCGCTTGCAAGTATTACAACGCGATTTGTTAAGCAATCAACGCGAGCAAGCGGTAACGCAACGTGAAATTAGCGATACACGCACGCGTTTTTCTAATCAAAACGCGCAGTTGCAACGCGCAATTTCTACTGGGCAACAAGAAAGCACCATCGCAGAAGGCAGAAGTCGTGTGGTGATTACCGCGCAGCAAGATGGGCATGCGACCTTAGTCGTTGGCGAAATTGGCCAGTGGGCAGATGGCACTAAACAATTAATGAGCCTGATACCTGCCAATTCTGGCCTAGTAGCAAGGCTTTATGCGCCAAGCAGCGCGATTGGCTTTGTGCACGGGGGCGATCGTGTGTTGCTGCGCTACCAACCGTTTCCATATCAAAAATTTGGCTTGTATGAAGGCAAAGTTAAGGCCATTTCCAACGCGTCCATTTCTAATTTAGAGTTATCAGGCATGACTATTGACGGCTTATCTGCCACCGAGCCTGTCTATGCCATCACCGTTACGCTGGATAAACAAACTGTAATGACTTATGGCGAGCCACGACCGCTGCAATCTGGCATGCGAGTAGAGGCAGATATTTTACAAGAAAGCCGTAAGCTTTATGAGTGGGTGCTAGAGCCCTTATATAGCGTGCGTGGCAAAGTGAGTTCTTAATTATGTCACTATTAAACGCCATTTCATTTGGGCTGGGTCGCAAATTGCCTGTGATGCTGCAATCTGAAACGGCGGAATGCGGCTTGGCATGTTTGGCGATGGTGCTTGGTTTTTATGGTACGCGCACCGATCTGGTCACACTAAGGCAGCGTTACACCATCTCGCTTAAAGGCATTACACTGACAACGCTGTGCAATTTAGCCGAGCAAGAAAAGCTCGGCTTTAGAGCGCTTAGATTAGAAATCAACGAACTCAATGAGCTCAAAACCCCGGCGATCTTGCATTGGGATCTTAACCACTTTGTAGTGCTAAAAGAAATTCAAGGCAATAAACTCATTATTCATGACCCTGCGGCTGGCCTTAGAAAAGTAAGCTTAGATGAGGCTAGCCAAAAATTTACTGGCGTAGCGCTAGAGCTATGGCCGAACAACACTTTTGTACCTAAAGAAGACAAGCAACGATTATCACTTGCGCGTTTAGTTGGGCAAGTTAAAGGCTTTTTCAGCTCGTTTAGTAATGTGCTATTGCTAACCTTTGCTTTAGAGATATTTAACTTGGTTAACCCATTGTTTTTGCAATTGGTTATCGACCAAGTACTGATTTCTAAAGACATCGATTTATTGGCTACATTGGCGATTGGCTTTCTGTTATTGCTGCTTATTCAACAAAGCGTCAGCCTGCTTCGATCTTGGTTATTGCTCAGCATTAACACGTCTATTACCGTGCAATGGCAATCCAATATTTTCTCGCACTTGCTGCGCTTGCCTATTAGTTACTTTCAGCGCAGGCATCTTGGCGATTTGGTGTCGCGCGCTAACGCTTCAAAAGAAATACAGCGCGTACTCACCAGCGCCTTTGTGGAGGCTATATTTGACGGGCTGCTTGTCATCGTGTCATTAATTATGATGTTTATTTACAGCCCACAACTTAGCTGGATTGCCATCGTCGCCATCATCGTTTATTTGCTGATTCGTATCAGCTGGTATTACCCGTTTTATAACGCCACCGAAGCGCATATTCTGCGCGATGCGCTGCTGTCAACGCACTTTTTAGAATCACTGCGCGGCGCACGTGCCATTAAGATTTTTGGTCGGCAACACGAAAGATTAAATGCTTGGCAAAACCTGCTGGTTAACGAAACCAACGCGGCATTAAGCATTAAAAAACTAGAAATTTTTTATACGTTGGCGCGTAATCTGCTTAATGGCGCATTTTATATTGCGCTGGTGTGGATAGGCGCAAAACAAATTATGGCAGGACAATTAAGTGTGGGGATGCTCATCGCTTTTCTTGCTTACCGCAGCCAATTCGATAGCCGCATTACGCAATTAATCAATAAATTGATTGATTTAAAAATGCTGCGTATTCAGGCAGAACGCTTGGGTGACATCGTGTTAAATCCGGTGGAATCTGACCTGCCAAGAAATTTGAACGAAGCTAAGAGCGGTCATGCGCCTGACATTACGTTTGATCACATACATTTTCGCTATGCTGAGCACGAGCCGATGGTATTAAATGACGTTTCATTTAAAGTGGCAGCGGGCGAATGCATCGCCGTAGTCGGCCCTTCTGGCTGTGGCAAAACCACGCTTATTCACTTGCTAATGGGCACCTACAAAGCCACCAGCGGCGCTATTTTAATCGGCAAAACAGCACTAGAACAATACGGCCATAATAATTGGCGCGAGCAATTAGGGGTTGTTATGCAAGACGACACTTTGTTTGCAGGCTCTATTGCCGAAAATATTTGTTTTTTTGACCATCAACCAGACTTTCAACGCGTAGAAGCCTGCGCTAAATTAGCCGCGTTAGATGAAGACATCGCTGCAATGCCCATGGCTTATCAAACCCTAGTGGGCGATATGGGCACGGTATTATCGGGTGGCCAAAAGCAAAGAATTTTGATGGCGCGCGCGCTTTACAAACAACCCAAAGTGTTGATTTTTGATGAGGCGACCAGCCATCTAGACCTAGCGCGTGAGGCACAAGTGAATGAGGCCATTGCTGCCCTTAATATGACGCGCATAATTATCGCACATCGCGCTGAAACCATTAACAAAGTGCAAAGAGTGGTCGAAATAAAACACGGCAGCGTGAGCTTTGACGGCAGCCCTAGCCAGTATTTTGAATACTTAACTATCAAATCCAATAATAGCAAGCCCAATAGCACTAAACCTAGCATCACTAAACCCGGCACCACTAAATCTAGCAACATTGGGCAAAGTAGCTAAAGCGGTGAATACAGATATTAAAAAATTGAGTTGCGTCGCTTTGGCAATAGTGGCCACGCAAAGCCTATCCGTTAATGCCCAAACCTTGCAAAAGCTTGACTTACGTTTTAGCAAAGCGCTGGCACAAGCGCATGCTGCACAATCTAATAAAGAAGCTTACCTGCCTTATAAAAAAGCAGGTCTGGCGCAAAATTTAAACCAATGCCAAGCAGGCAATGCTGCCTACAATGCACTTACTTTAAATGATGTGTTGCAACACGCCTTATGTAAAAACCCTGCCTTAGCGCAAGCACTGCAAAACATTGCCGAAAAGCAAGCCGATATTGACTTGGCTGATTCAGCATTTAGCCCGCGGGTGAGCGCAAATGCTGAATTTGCCACAGATCGCATCCCGTCCAGCAATAGCGGGGCGGGCTCATTAAACAAAAGTGCCACAGGTTCTATTAATTTGAGTTGGCTGTTGTTTGATTTTGGCACACGCGATGCCAGCTTAGCGCAAGCAAGGCACACGCTGACTGCAACGTTGAATGCACAAGAAAATACTACTTTAACGACACTGATTGATAGCTTAAAAATTTACACAGAAGCGCTAACGGCTTATGGCAAAC
>JANOWA010000167.1:0-3593 GCA_031417675.1 Methylotenera sp. | reverse complement strand
GCGTTTTGCATGCCCGCCGTGCCAGACGTGTAATTCAGCATGGCTGGCACGCGGTTAAAGGCGTTCATGCCCAAAATTAGCGCCAACGTGTTGGTAATGTTGGGCATTAATACGCCAACGGTTTCTTTTGGGCTGGTAACTTTTGTGGCTATTCTGCCTAAAGCCAAGCTTTTTTTAAGCAAATCTTGATAAGTCTCTTCCGTTTCGTTTAAGTCTTCTATTAACTTATAGTTGCTGCCGTATCGATCGACGGCATCTAAAAACGCCTCAAAAATTGTGCGACTTTTTTGTGCTTGAAATAGCATTTTTTGCATCACGCTACGCATGCCTTCGCCCGCAATGCGCCGTCTTTGTTTGGCTGTAGGAAAGCTGTGATGTGAAGGCTTAGGCATCACCACGCTGGTGGTGGGCATAATGCTTAAGGTTACTTTTGGGTGCAATTTGCGCGGATGATGACTAGATAAACGCCCAAAATACGATTGTGCTGCGCCATCAATACGCACGGGTAAAATCGTAGCCCCCGTTTTTGCGGCCACAAAACCTGGGCCATCGTATACCTTCATCAACGCACCTGTTAGCGTGATGCGCCCTTCGGGGAAAATCACCACGTTTTTGCCAGACTCCAGAAGCTTAATGACTTTTTTCATGGCAAATGGGCTGGCAGGATCAACCGCCAAGTGCGGCGTTAGGCGCAAAAATTGCCTAAACCACCAATTTTTTAGCACCGTGGTATGCACCACAAACGTGGCTTTTTTAGGGATAAAAAGCCCAAGCAACAAGCCATCTAAAAACGATTCGTGGTTAGCGACAATCAGCAATCTGTCTTCTGCAGGCACATTCTCTAGCCCGCGCACTTCTACGCGAAACAGAATTTTGCTAATAAATCGTAATAGGCTTGCTAACATTCCAACTCCCTTAAATTCGCTTACTTAAATTGCGTTTTGCTTAGATTTCACTTTTTATGAAGTCTAAAACATTTTTAATCTGGGTGGTGATGTGTAACTTGTTCACCCAAAAAAATACTTCTTTGCCTACTTTTTCACTACTGAGTGCGCCGCTAACGTGCAGAATTTTTAAGTGGTGCGTAACTGCTGTGCGACTTAGTTTAGAGCTTGCCACTATTTGCAGAATATTCAGTCGCTCGCCTTCCTCAAACGCCAACAAAATGCGCTGCCGCTGCTCATCGCCCAAGGCAACGAACAATTCAGAAATATTTTTCCACTCAATTGGAATTTCAACAATTTGTTTCATAACTATATAATTAGTTATTTAGTTTTGTTTGTCAACATTTATTTTCTAGATTTATTTTTAAGTATCATACAACAGTCAAAACTGTAGGCGAAAAAAAACGGGTGCATACGCACCCGTTTTAACAAAACAATTAATACTTATGAGTGATAAGCACGTTCGCCATGCTCTGTTGTATCTAAGCCTTCGCGCTCAGATTCTTCAGACACACGAATGCCAATCAACACATCTACAATTTTAAGCGCAATGAATGACACCACTGCCGATAACACAATCGCCGTGCCAACCGCCCATAATTGTGCGGTCATTTGCGCTGCAAAATCGTATGCGCCTACTTTGTTGGCCACGTAGTCATAAACACCCATGCCGCCTAGCGCGGGGTTTACAAACACCCCCGTAGCCAGCGCACCAAACACACCACCCATGGCATGCACACCAAACACATCTAGCGCATCATCATAGCCAAACATATGTTTCACTTTTGATACAAAAATGTAGCAGATTGGTGATACTAGCAAGCCGATAATAATACCGCCCATCGGGCCTACAAAGCCGCAAGCTGGCGTAATTGCAACTAAGCCTGCAACCGCGCCAGATGCCGCACCTAGCATCGATGGTTTTGATTTATGGAACCACTCAATAAACATCCAAGACAAGGTAGCTGCACCTGCGGCAAGCATGGTGTTTAAGAAAGCTAAAGCTGCGTAGCCATTTGCCTCTAAGTTTGATCCCGCGTTAAAACCAAACCAGCCCACCCATAGTAATGCTGCACCTACCATGGTTAAGGTTAAGCTATGCGGCGTCATTGCCTCTTTACCATAACCGATACGTTTGCCTAAAATACATGCGACCACTAAACCAGCCACACCCGCGTTAATATGCACTACTGTGCCACCTGCAAAGTCTAGCGCGCCTTTAGCCCATAACCAACCCGCGTTACTTAACACAGTGGTTAACGAAGCAGCATCAGTAATGGCGTCTGGGCCGTCCCAATACCAAACCATGTGCGCCATTGGCAAGTAAGCAAACGTAAACCACAGCACCATAAACATTAACACGGCTGAAAACTTCATGCGCTCGGCAAATGCACCAATAATCAACGCTGGCGTAATGGCTGCGAAGGTTAATTGGAAAGCCACAAAAATAAGCTCAGGAATATAAACGCCTTTGCTGAACGTTGCGGCGATTGAATCTGGCGTAATGCCTGCCAAAAACGCCTTGCCCAGCCCGCCAACAAATGCATTGCCGCCTGTAAACGCCACACTGTAGCCATATAAAGCCCATAAAATACCCATTAGTGAGAAAATCGCAAAAGTTTGCATCAGTACAGAAAGCATATTTTTTTGGCGCACTAAACCGCCATAAAATAAGGCCAAGCCAGGAATCGTCATCAATGTGACTAATGCTGTCGCGACGATCATCCAAGAAGTATCACCTTTATTTGGCACTGGTGGTGCGGCGGCAACGGCAGCGCCTGGCGCAGCCTCAGTTGCGGCTACTGGCGCAAGTGCGTCAGCTGCTTTTTCAATCACACCGCTTGCCTCAGCTGCAACAGGCGCGGCATCCTCTGCATAAACATTATTAACACCCAGCAAACCAAACCCCAAGGTGGCAGCTAAGGCTAATGTTGATAATAATTTCTTCATTACATTCCCCTTAAAGCGCATCTACGCCGGTTTCACCGGTGCGAATGCGCGTCACTTGTTCAAGATTGAAGACAAAAATTTTGCCATCGCCAATTTTGCCCGTTGCGGCAGATTTCTCAATTGCATCAACCACTTGATCTAGCATATCGTCTTTAATCGCCACTTCTAATTTTACTTTTGGCAAAAAATCGACTACATATTCAGCCCCGCGATACAGCTCGGTATGGCCTTTTTGGCGACCAAATCCTTTCACTTCTGTTACGGTGATGCCTTGCACGCCAATCGCTGACAATGCCTCGCGCACTTCGTCAAGCTTAAACGGCTTAATAATTGCAGATACAAATTTCATCGCTAACCCCCCTAATGTTTCACTTACCAGTTAATACAGCCAAATAAAAACTACATTTAACATTAGCAAAGCGCGTGCCAACAAATATATTGTTTATAATCAATAAGATAAGCAATCAATAATCTATTTATTTTTTGTGAGATAGCCTAAAAAATCTGCTAAACTGCTATAAAATCTAAAGGAATCACCATGTTTAACTCACCATTTATTGCTGACTTATCTAATAAAATCAGAGAGTTAGTTAAAAATTCACCACTAGATGATATAGATAAAAATATTCATGCACTAATTCAGGGCGCATTCACCAAAATGGAGCTTATTTCGCGCGAGGAGTTTGATGTGCAGGCAGA
>JANOWA010000166.1:0-2241 GCA_031417675.1 Methylotenera sp. | reverse complement strand
CCGGCCAACTGAATTGGCAAGGTGCCGCGCGAACGCCCCATGCCGTAATCGGCATAAAACTGCGCACCTTTGTCTAAAATAATGGGGATTGTCGCTAAGGAAATCACGTTATTCACCACGGTTGGCTTGCCAAACAAACCTTCAATGGCGGGCAGTGGTGGCTTAAAGCGCACTTGGCCGCGCTTGCCTTCTAGGCTTTCTAGCAATGAAGTCTCTTCACCACAAATATATGCACCTGCTGCGCGGCGCACTTCAAGCTTGAATGTGTGGGTTGAGCCGCAAATACTTTCGCCCAAATAACCTGCTGCTTCGGCCTTGGCGATGGCTTCGTTCAACACTTTTAGCGCATGTGGGTACTCACTGCGCAAATAAATATAGCCCATATTAGCGCCCACCGCGATGCCAGCAATCGTCATACCTTCTATCAGCACAAACGGGTCATTTTCCATAATCATGCGGTCAGAATAAGTGCCACTGTCGCCTTCATCGGCGTTGCAAACAATATATTTTTGCACAATTGGCGCGCCTGCACCCAGCACCGTGTTCCACTTAATGCCTGTGGGGAAAGCCGCGCCGCCACGACCGCGCAGGCCAGAATCGGTCACAGTTTTGACGATTTCTGTACGCGTCATTTTAAGCGCGTTTGCCAAGCCTTTATAGCCGTCATGCGAGATGTAATCATCTAGCGAAACAGGGTCGGTAATGCCCACGCGTGCAAAAGTTAAGCGTTGTTGCTTTTTAAGCCAGCTAATTTCTTCAGTTAAACCTAAATTGAGCGCATGTGCTTTTGATTTGTCTGAAAGGCCATTTAAAAAATCTGCATCAAACAAACTTGCTACGTCTTTTGGCTGTACTGGTGCAAATGCCACGCGGCCTTTTTCTGTTGCCACTTCTACAAACGGCTCTAGCCAAAATAAGCCGCGCGAGCCGTTACGAATCAGCTCGATTTCAATACCACGTTTATCAGCCTCGGCTTGAATCGCTTTAGCTGTGCGGTTAGCGCCTAAACTTAATGCGCTGGAATCGCGGGGAACATACACTTTAACCATAGCAAACCTCACTCACCAACTCTGCCACTTTGCCAGCATCCATGCGGCCATACACTTCGTCATCCAGCATCACAGCAGGCGAGCAGGCGCAATTGCCCAAGCAATAAATCGGCTCTAGCGTAATCGCGCCGTCAGCCGTGGTTTGGTGAAAATCAATGCCCAAAGCGGCTTTTATATCCACCTCTAACTTCACTGCACCCATGGCTTGGCAGCTTTCTGCACGGCAAATATGCAAAATATGTTTGCCCACTGGGTGCGTGCGAAAATGATGGTAAAACGTCACCACGCCATGCACCTCGGCCACACTTAATGCCAGGCCTTTTGATATAGGCAAATAAGATTCTTCTGGCACATAACCGATATCATCCTGAATAGCGTGCAACAAAGGCAGCAAGCCGCCAGGCATGGTTTTATGCGTAGCAATATGTGTGCTAATTTTTAGTAAATTTTGTAGTGATAATGCTGTTGTCACGACTAACTTTCATCAATATAAATGCTAAGCGGTATAATATACCTATTCAGCATGTTATTAAAGCGCAAAAAGCGCATAGAATATACGTTTATGACTGGTTTTAACACACAAAATTCCACGCAAAAGTTAGTCGACCAATTTGGCCGCACGGTGGATTACATTCGGCTATCAATTACTGACCGTTGCGATTTTCGTTGCGTGTATTGCATGAGTGAAGACATGACCTTTTTGCCGCGCGACGAAGTATTGTCGCTAGAAGAGTGCGCGCGATTAGTCAGAGTATTTGTGAGCTTAGGCGTGAGCAAAGTACGCATTACAGGCGGCGAGCCACTGGTGCGCAAAAACGCATTATGGTTATTTGAAGAAGTAGGTAAGCTCTCAGGGCTAAAAGAGTTAGTGCTTACTACCAACGGCAGTCAATTAGAAAGCCAAGCTGCTGCACTTAAAAAAGCGGGCGTAAAACGTATTAATATTTCTATCGATAGTTTAAAACCCGAACGCTTTAAAAAAATCACCCGCACGGGTAATCTAAGCAAAGTTTTAGCAGGCCTGCAAGCCAGCATTTTTGAGGGGTTTGAAGGCATTAAAATAAACACCGTGTTAATGCGCGGCAGCAACGATGACGAAGCCGCCGATTTGGTACAGTTTGCCATTGAACAAAAAATCGACATCAGCTTTATCGAAGAAATGCCATTGGGCGAAGTTGACCATGCGCGTGAA
>JANOWA010000165.1:0-2320 GCA_031417675.1 Methylotenera sp. | reverse complement strand
AAGCGCAAACCGCTGTGATTGTCGATGCGGCTGAATCACAACCGAATGTGACGTTAGATGGCAGCGCAACGCGCAGTCAGCAAGGCTTAATATTTCCGCCCAGCACCAACATAGGCGCGGCTTTAAATGCCAAGTGGGAGCTGGATGTGTGGGGCAAAGCGGCAGCCGCTAGAAGTGCAGAAGAAGCGCAACTAACGGGTAAAAAAGCCCTTTGGCACGACGCGCGCATTATCGTCGCCGCTGAAACGGCTAAGCAATATGTCAATTATCGGTTTTGCGAAAATCTAACAACAGTTGCTAAAAACAATGCGGAATCGACCAGTGAAACGGCGCGCTTATCTAATTTAACGGCAAAAGCAGGCTTTTTAGCGCCAGCCAGCGCTAGTCAAGCCGAGGCGCAAGCAGCAGATGCGGCTAATTTGCTCAAAAAACAACAATTGCAATGTATGCTCATGATAAAAGCCATGGTCGCGCTCACCGCTATGCCAGAGCCAGATTTGCAGGCGGCTTTAGATAAAGCCAGTGGCATTATGCCAAATCCAACAGGTATTATGGTTGATACGGTGCCTGCAAAAACACTCGCCCAGCGGCCAGATGTGTTAAATGCAGAGCGCAATGTGGCAGCTGCTAGTTTTGAAATTGAAAGTGTCAAAAAAGAGCGTTATCCGTCTTTAAGTTTGGCTGGCAATATTGGTTGGGGTTTCGATACCTCGAGCAATGGATTCACACAAGGCAGGCCGCGCAGAGCGTCGGACGGCTTTACTTGGTCGATTGGCCCAGTTGCGATATCGATGCCAATTTTTGACGCAGGTGTGCGTAAAGCCAATGTTAATCAGGCTAGGGCGCAATATACAGCCGCAAAAAGTGTTTACGAAAGCGTTGCGCGCAATGCGGTGCGCGAGGCAGAAGAGGCACTCACCACACTAAACAGCACGTCTTCGCGCTTGGCCGATACAACGAGATCAGTCGCTGGCTTTAAAACCTCTTTTGAAGCCACCGATACCCGCTTTAAGGCTAATTTAGCCAATTTGTTTGAGCTTGAAGAAGCGCGCCGCGCCTATTTGCAAGCACAAAATAATGGTTTGGCTTTAGATAATGAGCGCGTACTGGCTTGGATTTCACTCTATCGCGCGATGGGCGGCGGTTGGGTGAGCGCTGATGTTAGCACAAGCAATGGCGGTAAAAATTTGGCCGAAACAGAACCAAAGTTAGTCATGGATAAACTGCTGCAATCGCTAGAGGCCGAGCCGATGCAAGCGGAGCCTGCTGAAAAGCAATCTCATTAAAAATGCAATATAAGTCATGCGATGAAAAACTATTTTGTAGAGATAAACCTATGTTGAATTTGCCGCTAAAACTGAATAAGCGATTATTAATCTTACTTTTGCCGCTACTGGCATTACCTTTTTTGAGTGTTGCTGAAACACCAAAATCGTCAACTGTAACGCCCGCATTAACAGTGACCGTGATTAAGCCGCAGTTGGCTGATTTTCCACAAAAAATATCGGCCAATGGCAATATTGCGGCTTGGCAAGAAGCGATTATTGGCAGTGAGGCCAACGGTTTGCGTTTAATTGATGTAAAAGTAAATGTGGGCGATATGGTGAAAAAAGGTCAATTATTGGCCAGCTTTGCCACCGAAACGCTAGATGCCGATTTAATGCAGGCCAAAGCCAGCTTGCTAGAAGCCGAAGCAACAGGTCGCGAAGCCATTAATAATGCGGATAGAGCGCGCACCTTACAAAATACTGGCGCGATGTCGAACCAGCAAATTGAACAATATACCACTGCGGCCGAAACCGCCAAAGCGCGTATTGAGGTGGCCAAAGCGGCGGTGCATACGCAACAAATCCGCTTGAAACAAGCGCGTATTGTTGCGCCTGACAGGGGCATTATCTCTGCACGCAATGCTACTGTTGGTGCGGTAGTTGGCGCTGGCACAGAGTTATTCAGGCTCATTCGGCAATCACGCTTAGAATGGCGGGCAGAGGTGATTTCAAGCGATTTGCCACAAATAAAAATTGGCATGCAAGCCAATATTATTGCGGCCGATGGTAGCCATTTAAATGGCAAAGTCCGTAAAGTTTCACCCATGGTAGATACGCAAACCCGCAATACAATCGTTTATGTTGATTTAGCCACTAAAAGCGTAAAAGCGGGTATGTTTGCCAGAGGGGATTTTGCGCTAGGGCAAACCAATACCATCGCCATACCGCAACAAGCGTTGGTGTTACGCGATGGTTTTAACTATGTATTTGTGCTTAAAGTAGGTAAAAATCAAGCTAGAAAAGTGAGCCAAGTAAAAGTGCAAACAGGCAAG
>JANOWA010000164.1:0-4197 GCA_031417675.1 Methylotenera sp. | reverse complement strand
GGCTTGTGTAGCAATAATCATGTAGTAACGGTGGGCGCCAATTATTGGCCGCATTCGCGGGTGGTGTTTAAAGCCGATTATCAAAAGTTTGATGAAGATGATGGCGACAAAGGCGATAAACGCTTTAATTTAGGCTTAGGCTCAATGTTTTAGCTTAAAGGGTTTAATTAGGATCTACTTGAGAATTTTTATTAAAAAAAATCTGCAATGGATAGGGCTAGGCTTAGTGTTGGTATTAGCAAGCCCTTTTCCATTGAAAGCAGAAACTTACTTAACACCACAACAGTTTGTGGATGGTGCTTTTGGCGTGAATGTAGCCAAACTAGAAACCTTATGGATGACCAAAGAAGTCGCGCAACAAGCGGATAAAATTTTAGGTCATGCGCCAAAACAGTTGCGCCTGCGATATTGGAAAAATGGCCTGCAAACCGCATGGATATTGGATGAGATAGGAAAGGAAGAGCCAATTACGGCTGGTTTTTTGGTGGAAAATGGCAAGATTCTTCAGGTAAGCATTTTGGCGTATCGCGAAAGTCGTGGCGGAGAAGTGCGCCATGCTAACTTTTTAAAGCAATATCAAGGCGTCAGTTTGCTGCCTGATAATTTTCTAAATAAAAATATTGATGGTATTTCTGGCGCAACTTTATCTGTACGCGCAATGGGGCGCATGGCAAGGTTGGCGCTCTATTACGATCAAATAAGCCGCGCAGAATCTGCTCAACCAGAGCCAGCAAAAGCACAATAAACAGTGTAATTTTGTGCATATATATAGCACTAGGCTGTATTAATATTAACAAGCTTTGCTATACTAATCCTGTTTAATAAGCGTAAGTGATACCTATGGCAGAACCCAAACAACATCCAGCACGCAGAACCGCAGATGATGCAAGTCTGAGCGCACGCGGCATTTACTTGCTGCCCAATTTATTTACATCAGCGGCTTTGTTTGCGGGCTTTTACGCCATTGTGCAAGCCATGAACGCCAATTTTGAGCAATCCGCTATTGCCATTTTTATCGCGATGGTGATGGATGGCTTAGATGGCCGCGTGGCGCGCATGACCAACACGCAAAGTGCATTTGGCGCAGAATACGATAGTTTGTCGGACATGGTATCGTTTGGCGTGGCACCTGCACTAATTATGTACACTTGGGCGTTGCAGCCTATGCAAAAACTGGGCTGGATAGCGGCCTTTATTTATTGCGCATGCGCAGCCTTAAGGTTGGCACGTTTTAACACCAAGTTAGAAGATCCTTTTCAAGATAAGCGTTACTTTCAAGGCCTGCCAAGCCCAGCAGCAGCAGCTTTGTTGGCAGGCTTTGTGTGGGTTTCTTATGAATATAATGTGGATGGCCGCGAGATATTTTTTGGTGTTATTCAAATGAAATGGCTGGCTTGGTTTATCACTATTTTTGCTGCGGGCAGCATGGTTTCAGATTTAAAATTTTATAGCGGCAAAGACATCAACTTAAAACAAAGTGTGCCGTTTGTAGCCATATTGGCGATTGTAATAGCATTTGTACTTATTTCGTACAGCCCGCCAGAGGTGCTATTTACCGTGATGTTGGTTTACGCATTATCAGGTTATTATATTTGGGCAAAATCGCAACTTAAAAAGCCCAAAAAAGTTGAATAATTGCAAAAATATTGATTAGCTGTTGATAAAGCAATAAAACAACCCTATACTAATTTTATGTTGAATTCATTCACATTTCAAAGCTATCTGTTTCTTTTGGCAGGCTTATTATTAAGCCTTGCATTGCTACGCGCTGCAGTTGTATTACATAAAGCTGCGCTACGCCCAGCTTCACTGCTGTGCGCCAGCGCACACTAAACCACACCCCATAAAGTATTTTTCTTGCTCGCGCATTCGTTGCTGCGGGCAAATCCATTTATAATCTGCAGTATTGATTTAGGAATTAACATGAATATTAATAAAGAAATTATTATTTTCGACACCACCTTGCGCGATGGCGAACAAAGTCCAGGTGCGTCGATGACCAAAGAAGAAAAAATCCGCATTGCGCGCCAGCTTGAAAAATTGGGTGTGCACGTGATTGAAGCGGGCTTTGCCGCTGCCAGCCCAGGGGACTTTGACGCGATTTCTGAAATTGCCAAAGTGATTAAAAATTCTACCGTTTGCTCGCTTGCGCGCGCTAGCGAGAATGATGTGCGCCGCGCGGGCGAAGCCATTAAACACGCGGCTTCTGGGCGCATTCACACTTTTATCGCCACCAGCAAAATCCACATGGAAAATAAATTGCGCATGACTGAAGACCAAGTGGTGGAGCGCGCCGTGCAAGCGGTAAAATGGGCATTAGAATATACCAAAGACGTAGAATTTTCTGCCGAAGATGCGGTACGTTCTGACATCGATTTTTTGGTGCGCGTGTTTGATGCGGTGATTGAAGCGGGTGCGACCACCATTAACGTGCCTGACACGGTCGGCTACTCAATTCCCGCGTCATGGGGCGAGCGCATGGCGACTTTAATTAAGCGCGTTAAAAATAGCGAACAAGTTATTTGGAGCACGCATTGCCATAATGATTTAGGCATGGCGGTGGCGAATTCTTTAGCAGCGGTAATGAACGGGGCGCGCCAAGTGGAGTGCACGATTAACGGACTTGGCGAGCGCGCAGGCAATGCGAGCTTAGAAGAAGTGGTGATGGCGATTAAAACCCGTTCAGACATTTTTAATTTGACCACACGCATCGACACCACTCAAATTGTCGCCACCAGCAAGTTGGTGAGTACTATCACGGGTTACCCCGTTCAGCCTAATAAAGCCATTGTCGGTGCGAACGCATTCGCCCATGAAAGTGGTATTCACCAGGATGGCGTATTAAAGCATCGCGAGACGTACGAGATTATGCGTGCCGAAGATGTTGGCTGGAACGCCAACAAATTAACCTTGGGCAAGCTGTCTGGCCGCAACGCCTTTAGAACGCGCTTAAAAGAGTTGGGCATAGAGTTAGAAAGTGAAGATGCCGTTAACGCTGCCTTTAGCCGCTTTAAAGATTTAGCCGATAAAAAGAGCGAGATTTTTGATGAAGATTTGCATGCTTTGGTGAGCGGCGAGTTTGTGCACGAAGAATCAGAAAACTACAAATTAGTGTATTTGCAAGTGGCATCAATTACAGGCGAAACGCCGCATGCAGTGCTTACCTTAAGCGACAACGGCACAGAAAAATGCGCCGAGGCTGATGGCGGCGGGCCTGTAGATGCGACATTTAAAGCCATCGAAAGCATGGTAAATAGCGGCGCGGAGTTGCAATTATATTCTGTCAATAACATCACCAGCGGGACGGACGCGCAAGGTGAAGTGACGGTGCGGCTTGCCCGTGGTGGGCGCATTGTCAATGGGCAGGGCGCAGATACCGATATTGTGATTGCTTCGGCCAAAGCGTATTTGAACGGCTTAAACAAATTGCACTCAAAAGACGAGAAAATGAATCCGCAGGTTTAGCAATTCGCCTTTTAATGATACAAAACACAACACACTCGTCATTCTGATTGAAACGAAGAATCCAGCTTTTGCTGCTACTAAAGAACTGGATTCTTCGCCTAAATAAAACTTAGGCTCAGAATGACGGTAGTTGACTTAATACAGTTTACTCATACTGTCTAATTATATAAAACAACATAAAGTAATGAAAAAACAACCCCTATTCATTGCTGCTGCCCTGTTTTGCACCTATTTTATTTGGGGCTCAACCTACCTTGCCATTAAATTTGGCATCGAAAGCTTTCCGCCGTTTATGATGGCGGGCTTAAGGTTTGTAGTGGCAGGCATTATTTTATATACGGTGATGCGCTTAATTGGCAGCCCAAACCCTAGCGCCAAACAATGGGGTGCGGCCACCATTATTGGTATTTTGCTACCTGCCATTGGTAACGGCACGGTTACTTATGTGCAGCAAACTATATCGTCTAGTGTGGCTGCGCTTTCTATTGCTACTGCACCAATTTGGATGGCGATTTTTTCCTCTATTTGGGGACATCATATCTCGCGGCAAGAGTGGCTGGGCATTGCCATTGGCCTATGCGGCATTGTATTGTTAAATATTGGCGGTAGCTTACATGGTGACTATATAAGCGCTGCCTTATTAATTTTTGCCGCCGCCAGCTGGTCGTTTGGGTCAGTTTGGAGCAAGCATTTAGATTTACCAACAGGCCTAATGGCGCCCGCTAGCCAAAT
>JANOWA010000163.1:0-5567 GCA_031417675.1 Methylotenera sp. | reverse complement strand
AATCACTTTAATGCGCGAAATCACTTGCTCAGCCACGTGCTGGCCATCTGCGCTGCCAATCGTGCTCAGCACGCCATCAATACGGTATTTAATCACTAGGCCATTGTTGGTGGTTTCTAGGTGAATATCGCTGGCCTCGGTTCTAAGCGCGTCATATAGCGTTGAATGCACCAGTTTAATGACAGGGCTAGTATCCTCAGAGATGCTTTTAATGGATAGCTCTTGCACGTCTTTCACCGCGCTAGCTACATCACCACCAGAATCTAGCACGCTGTCCATGGCGCGCATGCCTTCTTCTTGCCGACTTAAAAACGCGCTAATGTCTGATGGATGCACCAAATGCCAGTTAAACGGCTCTTTAATGTTATCTTCGGCCCAGCTTTGTACTTTTACGTCAAACGGATTGCCAAATACAACCACTAATTTGCCCGTTTCGTCTCTAAAAGCAACCGATTCACGCGCATTCGCACTGGCAAAATCAATCACATCAAATGCGGGCTTTAGTTGGTTAATATCATCCATCGCCAACACGGGATACTGAAAAGTTTCGCCTAGCGATTGCATGACAGCGGCTTGATCTAGCCCTGTCATATCTCCTAGCACCTCAACCAAATTACGGTGCGAGCGCTCGGCATCTAGCCGCGCCTGCTGCAGGGTGGCGGCTGGTATGCTGGCTGTGGTATTAAGCAATTTATTAGCTGGTATCACTGTATGCTGCCCGCCAATTCAAAAATGGGAAAGTACATCATAATCACAATCATACCAATAATTAAGCCAATAAAACCCATTAAAATAGGCTCGAACAATTTGGTAAACCAATCAATCCAGCGCGCCATGTCGTCGTCGTATAAGGTCGCAATGCGGTCTGCCATTTCGTCCAACCTGCCTGTGCGCTCACCCACACGCAGCAAGCGCGTGGCGATTGGCGTAGTAAGGCCAAACTTCTCTAAAGAAGCCGACGCGGGTTTGCCCTCACGGATACTATCGGTAGCGCCAACCAATTGTTTGCGAAAATCGGCTTGTAGTAAGCCTGAAACCATCTCTAAGGCTGGTACCACCGGCACGCCGCCTTTTAACAACATGCCAAAAGTGCGATAAAAGCGGGCGAGCTGATAAATTTGCATGCGTTTGCCTATATTGGGAATTTTTTTGATTTTTTTAAGCGCCCAAGCGCGTGTAGCACTGTGCGTGACAGCATAATAAATGCCCACTATCAGCATCACCAGCGAGCCCAATACCAATGGCTTGTGATTGGCCAACAACTGACCCCAACGCATCAACAAGCGCGAAAAAAATGGTAAATCGTGGCCTAAATCTTGGTAAATGAGGCCAAATTTTGGCACGACATACAGCATTAAAAATAAAGTCACCAGCCCGCCTGCGCCCAGTAAAAATACGGGATAAATAGAGGCGCTAGTGACTTTTTTGCGAATCACATCCACCTGCGCTTGGTAGCTAATATAGCGGGTGAGTGAATCGGAAATATTGCCGGTCTTTTCGCTAGAGCGAATCATCGCCACATACAAAAGCGGGAACTCTTTGGGAAACTGCTCCAAGGCCATTGACAGCGATTTGCCCTCGTATAACTTGGCAATCACTGACTCCATGAGCGTGCGATTACTTTTGCGTAGCTCTTTTTCCAGAATAGTTTCTAGTGCCTCAACCTGCGGCAAACCTGCGTCTAGCAAGGCCAGTAGCTCAAGGCTAAATAGGGATAGCGAAAAACGCGAATTGAATAGTTTAGGGCGCTTAATAAAAGCTTCATTAGTACGTAGTGATAGCACCGTTAAGCCGCGATCGGCCGCTTGGCGCATAGCATCCTCCTTGGTTAGGGCGTCAATATCCACATAGACCATTCCCTCACCAGAACGCGCTGCTTTAACCTTAAACTGCATGGCGATTGCCACCTCTATTCTATTTTTATTCTACATTATTGCTACATTAAACAATCACACAATGCGATGACTTTTGATGATTAATCCATACCACAACAAAATATTAACATATTGTCGTAAACACACAATAGCCTACAAAGCTTACCTTAAATTACAACACAAGCGATTGATTTTAATACCTTTTTCTTCTGTCTGTTCTGCCAGAGCGATTATCAGTAAAACTATAATCTCCTTTTGGCCACGTACATATAATAGTCGTACCTTTTAATGGCACGCTATTCACCGTAAAATGTCCATTCGAGTTTTCAACCCGCTCGCGCATGCTCACCAAACCCATGCCTTTTGATTCGGCATAACCTTGTTTGCTGGCAATCACCGCGTAGTCGAAGCCGACACCATCATCGACCACCTCTAACCGTAGCAGTTTGCCATCATCTTTTGTGGTAATTTGCACATTGCTGGCTTGGCTATATTTACTGGCATTATTCACTGCTTCTTGCACAATTCTAAACATTTCTGTTTTGAGATCGGGTGAAATATCTTCTTCCACCGCGTTACCATTTTTAAACGAGAAATTGATTTTGGGCGTACCGGTATTAGATTCGCGGCAAAACCATTGCAGCGTTGCCAATATGCCAATATCGTCTAGTAACGATGGCCGCAAAGCCATTGAAATACGGCGCACTTCTTCAACCGCGCCTTGTAGTTTAGGCACTACTTTTTCAAATTCTGTAAAGGCAGATGTAGTGGTGGCGCCGCCTAAATTGCTGATGCTATTTTCGACATAAAATTTAATCGCGGAAAGCGTTTGCCCAATACCATCGTGCAGCTCAGAGGCGATGCGTTTGCGTTCTAGCTCTTGCGCATATAGCACTTGCTTGGCCAGCGAGCGCAATTTACTCTCGGTGCGCAATAGTTTTTGCTCAATTTCAATTTGATCATTAATATCGGTAATCACCGCATAGCTACCAATGCAGTTTTTATCGGCATCAAACAGTAATTGTGGCGCGCCTTTCACCCAAAGCCCTTTATTACCGCGGCCATGCATTTTAAATACATAAGCCGACTCTGCACTTTTTACGTTTTTAAGTTTGCCTGTTGCCCAAGTATCTAGATAATCAGCGTCCACAAATTCGTCAAAATGATGCCCAACTACGTCCGAGCGTGGCAAACCCAGCATTTTTAATAAATGTTTATTTGCATAGGTAATTTTTTTATTTAAGTCTTGTATAACCATGCCCTCGTTCATCAGCTCAACCAAATGACTAAACTTTTGCCGACTAATTGTCAGCTCCATTTCAATTAATTTGCGTTGCTCTATTTCTGCTTGTAATTGTTGATTAATTTTTTGCAAATGGCGCGCTCTTACTTCAATGCGCTTTTCCAGCTTGGTATTCAAGTGTTCAATTTTAAGCTCGGCGTGTTTAATATCGGTGACATCGCACACCAGTACCACTACGTAATGACTGCTAGCAAAATGACTGTCCGTTTTTAATTTGGACGGCACCGCACTCATTTGAACATGCAAATGTCGATTTAATGGCGCATCTAACACTTGGCACTCCACGCTTTTACCTGTCGCTAGCACATCGGCTATTAATTGCTTAAACCCAAGCAAATAACATTGTTCATCGGCACAATCAGGATGCAGCATATCGTGCATAGGGCGGCCTTTAACCTGCTTCACATCGCCCAAACCCCATAGCTCAATCGCCCGATTAGCACGCGCAATGGTGGCATCTGCATTCACAAGACAGATCAGTTGCGGCAACACATCAATCGCCAACTCCCACTCACGTTTGATTTTTTCAATGTCTTTAAATTTAATGTCTTTAAGCTTAATAGCATTGTGCTTAATTGCTGGGGCTTGGTTACTGTGTAGCATTAATGGCGCTGATTTTTTTTGCGCTAATGTTGCTAGTTTGGACGCAGTTTCAATGGGATACCAACGACTCAAACTGTCTGATGCGGGGTTAAAAAAGTCTAGCTGGGTCATGTCAAAAAAGAGCATTACCAACTGATTTAAATGATCTGTTTTATTGTCTGTTTGAATGGTTGCTACCGTTTCGCTAGCCACAACTGGAATCATTTGCACCAGTAATTTTCGATTTAATTCAGCATCAAAACCGCTATATTCGGCAGACTCGCCTGTTGTAATGACTTTGTGAGATAAATCTAATAGCTGCTTCAAATAGCATTTAACATCAGTACAAGCTGGATGCAGTACCGCATGCAAGTGTTTGCCATTCACATTGTTTACGCTGACCAAACCGTCTTGATCTAAACCCTTTTGGTTTGAACACCAGATCTCAAGGGTTTTATTCAGTCTTAATACATGGCCATTATTATCCAGCACACAAATAAGCTGCGCCGCTGTATCGACGACCGATTCCAACTCGGCTTTAGCGCGCTGAACGGCTTGATAGGCGGTCAAAGGCATATACCTTTATCGCCAAAAAAGACGCCTCGTAGGCTAAAATATTGATTTAAGTGAATCATTTGAGCTAGGCTTAACAAGCATAATTGATGTCGTTATATTATTAGTGCTTGTTTATGATGTGGTCAACAACAATATGCTTAAACTTTAATTTTTATACATTGATGTTGATGCAAAAAAGGTTTATGCAAAAATGTTGCTAAAAAATATTTTTAAAGTGTAAATTATTTTAAATTTATTTAATATTCAATGTGTTATGCAGCGCGCAGCTTTTTATAAAGGCTCATCACTTTACTCACATAATGCACCGTTTCGCGATACGGCGGTATTTTGTTGCCATGCTCAATCACCGCATTTTCACCCGCGTTATACGCTGCAACCGCCAAATTAAAATCGTTTTTAAATAATTTTAGTAAGTATGATAAATAACGCGCCCCCCCTTGTATATTTTGACTGGGGTCGTATGCGTTGTTTACCCCAAAGCGTTTTGCGGTAAATGGCATAAGCTGCATCAAGCCCCGCGCGCCCTTTGGTGAAACGGCGCGTGCGTTGTAATTAGATTCGGTCATAATCACCGCGTGCAACAAGGCAGTTTCAACCCCGCTGTCTAGCGCAGCTACTTTTACTTCATCTTTGTACAACAAATTTTTTGCGCTAACTGGCGCATGATTATCTTGCTCAAGCGCATCTAAAGTGATTGCGTTAGTGGCGGCACTCACTGGCTCTACAGGTGAAACAGCGAGTAATTCATAGGCTTGCTGCGTTTGCGCATCTGCCTGCGCGGATGCCCCTGCTTGTGCTGGCTTATTCACTTGCGTCGGCGTATCGGTCAGATAAACCGCCCCTTCTGCATCGGCATAGCCATATATATCGGCATTGGCAGCCGACATATAGGTAGCAAGCAGCAACATAAGCGCAAAATAAATAGATGATTTAGACATTAATATGATTAAGCCATAGTACAAGCAACTTAGCTATACATAAAAACCCTACTAAATACAGATAAACCCTACCTCGCTTATTTGGCAAACTAAATATGTTTGGCCATGTTAGCGCGAGCAATAAAAATTACCGTCAAAAAACCATCATTAATTGCTGCATTTACAACACTTATTCATTTTTTTATCATCCCTAAAAAATAAATAATCGTTATAAATCAATTGATTATATATTGATAAGTTGTTAAATCAGCTGGCACGCAATTTGCTGATTAGTTATTGTAATCACTTTTTAAA
>JANOWA010000162.1:0-3821 GCA_031417675.1 Methylotenera sp. | reverse complement strand
AGCGCGGCGGATTGAAAAAATGCACGCCGCAGAAGCGCGCCTTCAGCTCCGCATCGAAACCCTCAGATAGTGCCGTGATCGACAACCCCGACGTGTTCGAGGCAAAGATCGCATTGGCAGCGATGTGCGGTGCGATAGGTTCTCTGAAGCTATAATGGTTTACTAAATAGCGCGGCGCTATTACGTTGCTGGCCGCTTCTAACTTTAAAACGTCGTCGTTTACCCATTCACCATTTATAAAATCCTCGCCCGCGGCAACAGGTTTCATGCCGACTACTTTATAACCTTTTGCCACATAATCGCGAATAAGCTGGCAGGCAACAAAGGTTTTACCCACGCCAGTATCGGTACCAGTAATAAAAAATGCGGGTTTAATTAAATCACTCATTGGTACAAGCGCAATTGATTGTGCGAATGATATTTGATTTTAAACTCATTATTCTGCGATTTGAAAATCGCTTCTACCCATTTCTTGCCCGAAACGTGATTGGCGACACATTTTCGCCCAAGCTTGGCTTCTGCTCTGCCCTCCAAGCATGTCCGTAAATCACCTCAAATGTGGCGGGCAACTTGCCGCCATTTTCAATGGTGTCGCTTCTAAATTGCTCATAATTTTGGGTTAAATTTTGCAGAAAGCCTTTGCCTTGTAGGCCGCGCGCGCGGCCTGCGGTTGCGTTATGCGCGCCGATGCTTTTTAAGTCCGTCATCACCGCTTTTACGTTGTCATAAGTCAGCGTGTAGTGCTCTACATCTAGCGCGGGCGCACTAAAGCCGTTGCGAATCAGCGCGTCACCAATATCGTGCATATCGATAAAGCGGCTGACATGTGTATTGCCATTTTGGGTTGCGGTGCGCAGCTCTTTTAAGGTGTCTGGGCCAAAGGTGCTGAACATGATTAAGCCTTCTGGCTGCAACACCCGCGCAAACTCACTAAACGCGGCATCTAAATCATTGCACCATTGCAGCGCAAGGTTACTCCACACCATGCCAACGCTATTATCTATTAGCGGCAAACTTTCAATATCGGCGCATAACAAATGCTGCTGATTAAAAATTTTATTTAAAAATGGCCGTTGCGCTTTCGTTTGTTGCAACATACCTAGCGCAATATCTAGCGAAATCACTTGCGCACTAGAGAAACGTTTTTGCAGCGCGAAACTGCCATGACCCGTGCCACAACCCGCGTCTAATATGGCTGCTGGCTTAATCTTAACTAGGTCTAATCTGCTTAACATCTCCTCGCGCACCAATTTTTGCAGCACGGCCGCCGCATCATAGGTGCTGGCGGCGCGGTTAAATGATGCACGCACATGCGCTTTATCAAGTGCGTATTGGTCGTTCATACGATTAGTATCAATTGGACGGTTCAAGAAACTGATTCAGCGCGTCTATAAATTGATCGCTGTGCGATAAAAATGGTGCGTGCGCCGCGCCAGCCATCACACGTAAGAAACCATGCGGCAAATGCTGCATCATCCAATGTGCAGCCTGCACGGGGGCTAACGTGTCTCTATCGCCATGAATCAGCAATGTCGGTTTACGAATATGCACAATTTCATCACGCAAATCGCTGTCTAATAAGACGTTTAATGCACGACCAAGCGTGGTTTGTGTAGGCGTTGGCCGTGTTTCAAAGCTTTGGCGCAATTGCCTAATAGTGCCGCGGCGGTCGCTGGCTTGCATGCATTGCAAGGTTAAAAATTGCAGCATGGTGGCTTTATAGTCGTGGTTTACATTATCGGCAAACGCCTCAAAATTGGTTGGGTCGATGCCATTTTCCCAGCCATATTTGTTGACAAAACAAGGGGTTGTACTCATCAGCACCAAGCGGCGAAAGCGATCTGGCTGATTCAGCGCAATGCGCTGCGCCACTAATCCGCCAAACGACCAACCCACCACATCGGATACGCCAGGAATCACTTGCGCCACCTCATCGGCTATGGCATGCAAATGATACGGCTCTATTGGGCGGCTATTGCCATGGCCAGGCAAATCGACTAAATACAGCATATAGTTGGCTGATAAACGCTTAATTAACGGCGCCCAAACACCGCTATGCATGCCCCAGCCATGAATCATCACCAATGGCTGGCCTTGGCCGATTATCTCTACATGAACACTCATCTTGTTAAACCCTTTTCAGCTTCGTTTATTGCTTTTGCTAATTGAATCACATCATTTTCACTATGTGCCGCAGATAAAGAAATACGCAATCTGCCAGTGTTTACCGGCACGGTTGGCGGGCGTATGGCTGGCACTAAAATACCTTGTTTTTGTAAGTATTCACTTAAGCCGACAACCGCTTGATTACTACCAACTACCAAGGGCTGCACGGCGGTATTAGATGGCCATAGTTGCCATGTTTGTAAGCGCAAATTAGCTTTAAGCGTGGCGATTAAATGTTGCAAATGCGCGCGCAAATCATCGCCCTTTTCTATCAGATTGATTGAAGCGCTTAAGGTTGCAGAAAGCGCTGGCGGCGCTGGCGTGCTATACACATAACTGCGCGCGTGTTGAATCAAATAATCAATGACTACTTGCTCGCCTGCCACAAATGCGCCCGCTACACCCGCCGCTTTGCCCAAAGTTGCCATATAAATGACGCGTGGCGACTTAGGCATGTTTTCCGTGATTTGATAATGGCTCAAACTGCCACGGCCATGCTCGCCCAATACGCCAAAACCATGCGCATCATCCACATATAAATACGCATCATATCGCTCGCACAGCTGCAAATAAGCTGGAATCGGTGCAATATCGCCATCCATGCTGAATACGGCATCGACAGCGATTAGTTTTTGCTTGCCCTTGCTGGCTTGCAGCATTTTTTCTAATTGCGTCACATCGTTATGGGCAAAACGCTTAAAATCGGCGCGGCTTAATACTGCGCCATCGTTTAGGCATGCGTGGTTTAATTTATCGCAAAACACTGCGTCATCGCGCCCCACAAGGCTGCTGACCACACCAATATTAGCCATATAACCCGTGCTAAACACCAGCGCAGCGGGCATTTGTACAAATTTTGCTAATTTTTTTTCTAAGTCATCGTGATAACGGTGATGGCCAGTAATCAAGTTTGACGCGCCGCTACCCACGCCAGAATCACCCGCTGCTGCTTGCAGAGCGGCAATTAACGCAGGGTGATTGGCCAAACCTAAATAATCGTTACTACAAAACGACAAGTATTTTTTGTCGTTTGCCACAATATGCTCGGCTTGCGGCGAATCTAAAAGCCTGCGCTGGCGCATTAAGCCGTTGGCTTTGCGTTGCTCTAGTTCTAATTTAAGGGCATTTAGCATATAGTTTTCTGTAAGAGCGAATTGTTTCGCGATAACAACTATTCAATTCGCGAAACAATTCGCTCCTACCATTATTTAATGGCATTTTAGGCTTTATTAATCCCTAATTTATTAAACAAGGCTCTATCAGTCGCCGCTTCTGGGTTGCCAGTGGTGAGTAACTTTTCACCATAAAAAATACTATTAGCGCCTGCTAAAAAGCATAATGCCTGAATGCCTTCATGCATGCTTTGACGACCCGCGGATAAGCGTACGTAGCTTTGCGGCATAGTAATGCGCGCTGCCGCAATAGTACGTACAAACTCAATTGGGTCTAGCACATCAGTGCCGTGTAATGGCGTGCCTTCAACTTGCGTGAGTAAATTAATTGGCACGCTTTCAGGCGGAATTTCCATATTTGCTAATTGCGCCAACAAACCTGCGCGTTGGTTGCGCGATTCTCCCATGCCAATAATACCGCCGCTGCACACGTGAATATCCGCATTACGCACACGCCCTAGCGTATCAAGCCTATCTTGATAA
>JANOWA010000161.1:0-2944 GCA_031417675.1 Methylotenera sp. | reverse complement strand
GCGGCCTCTATCAAGGTTTCATCAATATTTAGCGTATCTTCACGAATATCCACAAACACGGGTACGCCGCCACGTAGCACAAAGGCATTGGCAGTAGATACAAAGGTGTAAGAAGGCATGATTACTTCATCGCCTGGCTGAATATTGGCCAAAAGTGCGGCCATCTCTAGTGCAGCTGTGCAAGAATGCGTGATTAAGGCTTTTTTAGTGCCTGTTTGCTTTTCTAACCAAGCAGAAGATTTTGCGGTGAAGCTGCCATCGCCAGAGAGATTGCCCTCTTCGTGCGATTGGCGTATGTATTTAAGCTCGTTACCCGTTAAGTATATTTTATTAAATGGAATCATTTGAAAAGCAGTAAGGTTGTTATTGTGATATTTATTTATACACATATATCATAAAGCATTGCCGCATTATTGGGTATAGCCTAGTTAGGCCTAAATTAATTTTTCGAGCTTAATCTGCACTATTTCAGGTTAAGTCATTTAACTTAATCTAGCTCAGCTAGCTCACTATCACTCAGTTCGCTATCAATTAAATTTAAATCCATCTGCGTACTGGCATTGGCGGGTTTTTGCTTCTTATTTAAATCGCCGCGCGCAGATTCTATGCGATTTAAATAAGCCGCATCCACATCACCTGTCACATATTGACCATTAAAACAGCTACAATCAAAACTGGCAATGTCTGGATTACTTAATTTAATATCGTTGACCAAATCGGCTAAATCTTGATAAATAAGCGCATCCGCGCCAATTTCTTGGCAAATTTCTTCATCGGTGCGGCCTGTGGCCAATAACTCATCGCGACTGGGCATATCGATACCATATACGTTGGGAAAGCGCACTGGTGGCGCAGCCGAGGCAAAATAGACTTTATTGGCGCCTGCATCGCGCGCCATTTGCACGATTTGTTGCGATGTGGTGCCGCGCACGATCGAATCATCCACTAATAGTACGTTTTTACCTTTAAACTCAATACCAATTGGATTGAGTTTTTGGCGAACCGATTTTTGTCGCAAAGCCTGACCTGGCATAATAAAGGTACGTCCGATATAACGGTTTTTAATAAAACCTTCGCGATAGTCCAAGCCTAGCGCAATGCCCACTTGCAGCGCGCTTGGGCGGCTGGTATCGGGGATTGGAATCACCACGTCAATTTTTAAATGTGACCAATCGCGCTTAATTTTTTGCGCCAAACTCATGCCCATGTCTAGGCGCGTTTGATACACCGATACACCGTCAATCACCGAATCTGGCCGCGCTAAATAAACATATTCAAAAATACAAGGGTTAAGTTTTGGGTTTTCTGCACATTGCCTGCTAAAGAAATTACCTTCCATGTCAATAAACACCGCTTCACCTGGCTCAACATCGCGTATTAACTTAAAGCCCAGCACATCAAGTGCCACGCTTTCAGATGCAACAATATATTCAGTGCCTTTGTCTGTATCTAGCTTACCGATCACCAACGGGCGAATGCCATTCGGATCGCGAAAAGCCAGCAAACCAAAGTTGGCGATCATGGCGACTACTGCATAAGCACCTTTGCAACGTTTATGCACGCCTGTAACCGCGTCAAACGCCATATCAGTATTAAGCACTGCGTTACGCGAGGTTTTTTCGATTTCGTGCGCCAACACATTTAACAGCACTTCAGAATCTGAATTGGTATTAATGTGGCGTAAATCTTGGCGGAACATTTCTGATTTTAATTGTTCAGAATTAGTTAAGTTGCCATTGTGACCCAACACAATGCCAAACGGCGAATTCACATAGAAAGGCTGCGCCTCTGCCGCACTAGAAGAACCCGCCGTGGGGTAGCGCACATGACCAATGCCGACATTGCCAATTAAGCTACGCATGTGGCGGGTTTGGAATACATCCTTAACCAAGCCATTGTTTTTATGCATAAAAAAGGTATTTCCATCGCAGGTAACAATGCCTGCAGCATCTTGCCCGCGATGCTGTAGCACTAACAAGCCATCGTACAGCAATTGGTTAACAGGGCTTTTACCAACGATGCCTAAAATTCCACACATATGGGTAGCAATCCTAAAAAGTGAATACTAAAATGAATACTAGTCGTATTTTACGTGTTTGGCGACTGTTTGCGGCACGAGCGGTAACATTGTTTTTACCAAGGCCTCTAGTGGCGAGCTAAACATCGCGTTAGTCCAACGCACATCTTTAGGCAAGCTAGTTAAACCCGCCAAAAATACTAGCACACAAACGATCAACAAGCCGCGCGCAAAACCAAAGACTGCGCCTATGCCGCGATTAAGCCAATTAAGGCCGATTTTTTTTAAAACGCCAGAAAGTGCAATGCACAACAAGCTAGAAATAAGCAGCACCGCTAAAAACAGCATGATAAAAGCGGCTAATATTTTAAGCGAATCACTTGGAATATCCGCTGGTAACAAGGGGATTAGCTGCGTAGCGTAAGTTTTTGCCACATAAAAAGCCGCTAGCCAGCCTACAATTGCCAATACTTCGCGAACCGCACCGCGCATCATACTCACGACAATTGAAATGCCGATAATGAGTAAAATACTGTAATCAAAACTGGTCATATCAAACAATTTACCTGCAAAATATTAGCAATTATTGCTCATTACTGACTCACCACCATACCCGTTAAACCAGAATCTTTTATATTCTCCAAGGCAATAGCCGCTTCATTTCTATCGGCAAACAGCTGTGTTTTTAGCCGTATTTTTTTACCTTTTTCGGTATCGATTTTTTCAGTTTGTGATTTGTAACCCAAATCGCTCAACTTGCCTTGCAATTGTTTTACGTTGGCCTCATCTGAAAATACGCCAATTAGAACATAAAAATGATGTTTCGCCACATCTTTTGTCTTATTGGGCGTTTTTTTCGGCGCTTCAAAGACTTGCGCAGTCATTTCAGGTATTTCTTCGGCATCTTCTTGGTCAAATGTCTGCGAT
>JANOWA010000160.1:0-5817 GCA_031417675.1 Methylotenera sp. | reverse complement strand
CACTAAAAGACACCATCAAGGGCTTTAAAGCCATTGTTGCAGGCGAGTATGATCACTTGCCAGAGCAGGCGTTTTACATGGTGGGTGGGATTGAAGAGGCCGTAGAAAAAGCCAAAACATTAAACTAATTTGTTTTGCCGTTGCATAGCTTCGTTGCGCGGTACTCACTTCCTTGCTGTACTTGTGTGTACTAATCTGCGTCGCTCCGTTCCGTGCGTCTTGCTCTGCTTAGGCAAAATAAATTAGTAGATTTTAGAGAGTAAATTATGGCAAATACAGTTCATATCGATGTAGTAAGCGCAGAAGCAAGCATATTCTCTGGCGAAGCCGAGTTTGTAGTCGCCCCTGCTGGTGCGGGTGAAGTGGGTATTTACCCGAATCATGCGCCAATGATTACTACCATCAAACCAGGTGCATTACGCATTCAATTAGCGGACGCAGCGGAAGAAGTGGTGATTTTTATTTCTGGCGGTTTACTTGAAGTGCAACCAGGCATGATTACTGTGCTGGCTGATACCGCGATTCGCGGCGCAGATTTAGATGAAGCTAAAGCCAAAGCAGCCAAAGAAGCAGCGATGGAAGCGATGAAAAATCGCACTTCAGATATGGATTACGCCAAAGCGCAAGCTGAGCTAAGTGAAGCGGTGGCACAAATTCAAGCCATTGAACGGTTACGTAAAAATATACATTAAGTAAAATTAGGTAAATTAAGTCGTGCAAAAAGGTGGCTTGGGCTGCCTTTTTTGTTTGTGCTAGCTTTATACTTTACAATGTTATAAATTCTAATCAGAACTCATTTTAATGACAGCTAACTTGCTTAATATCGTCATCCTCGCCGCGGGCAAAGGCACGCGCATGCATTCCAATAAGCCCAAAGTGTTACATGAGATTGGCGGCGCAGCCATATTGGCGCATGTGATTGATTGTGCTAAAGCGCTGAAGCCACAAAAAATAATTGTGGTTTATGGCTTTGGTGGAGAAATAGTGCGAGAAGCTTTTGCGCAAGAAAACATCGTTTGGGTGAATCAGGTCGAGCAGAAAGGCACTGGTCATGCCGTGCAACAAGCGGTACAGCATTTGGACGATAACGCGAATACCTTGATTTTATTGGGCGATGTGCCACTGGTGGATGCGGAAGCCTGTAAAAATTTAATCGCACAGGCGCAAAATAAATTGGCGATTCTGTCGTTTAATAAGCCCGACCCAACTGGTTACGGGCGTATTGTGCGCGCAACATCGGGCAATGCCCAAGAAAAAGTAGTTGCCATCGTCGAGCACAAAGACGCGACTGAAGCGCAGCGAAAAATTGTAGAAGTAAACACTGGCATGATGGCGATGCCAAACACGCAGCTTAAAAACTGGCTAAGCCGTTTGAGCAATAACAACGCACAAGGCGAGTATTATTTAACCGATATTGTGGAATTCGCCGTGAAAGATAAGGTAGAAGTTGTGGCTGATATTACGCCAGATGAATGGTCGGTCACAGGAATCAACTCAAAGACTGATTTAGCGCGAATTGAGCGCGAATATCAAATTAGAATTGCTAATAAATTGCTATTACAAGGCGTTACTCTAAAAGATCCTGCTCGCTTGGATGTGCGTGGCAGTTTAACTTGTGGCCGCGATGTTGAAATTGATGTCAATTGCCTATTTGAAGGCAAGGTCATTTTAGGCGACTTTGTTAAAATCGCCGCCAACTGCGTGATTAAAAATTCAACGATTGCCACCCATGCACAAATATTGCCATTTACGCACATTGATGACGCGCAGATTGGCGAAAATAGCCGTATTGGGCCATATGCAAGGCTGCGCCCAGGCACTACACTAGCAGCTGAAACGCATGTTGGTAATTTTGTGGAGCTTAAAAACGCGCAAGTGGAAACTGGCAGCAAAATTAACCATTTAAGTTATGTTGGCGATAGCACAATCGGTAAAAACGTTAACATTGGTGCTGGCACCATCACTTGCAATTATGATGGTGCGAATAAGCACCGCACAACAATTGAAGATAACGTATTTGTTGGCTCTGACACGCAATTAGTCGCACCAGTCACTATTGGCAAAAATGCCACCATCGCGGCAGGCTCAACCATTACCAAAGATGTGCCTGCTGGCGGTTTAACCGTTTGCCGTGCTAAAGAACAAAAAACGTATGCAAGTTGGCAACGACCAGTTAAGGTAAAAAAATAACAGATTAAAAATGGTTTGTAGGAGCGAATTTATTCGCGAAAGAAACATTACAACCAAGAATAAGTTTGCGGCTAGCTAAATTGAAAGAGCAAAAAATATGTGTGGAATTGTTGGCGCAGTAGCCAGTAGAAATGTCGTATCAACCCTAATTGAAGGCCTTAGCCGTTTAGAATACCGTGGCTACGATTCTGCAGGCGTAGCTGTGCTCAACAGCAATGGTATAGAACGCGTACGCGCCATTGGCCGTGTATCGGCCATGACAGAAAAAGCCATCGATGCAAATTTAAGTGGTCAAGTCGGCATCGGCCATACGCGCTGGGCAACGCACGGCGGAGTAACTGAAAGCAATGCGCACCCGCACGTATCAAAAGGCGAAATTGCCGTGGTGCATAACGGCATTATCGAAAATCACGATGAGCAGCGCGATAGACTTAAACAATTAGGTTACGAATTTACCTCGCAAACTGATACCGAAGTCATCGCGCACCTTATTCATTATTATCACAAAGACTTACCGTTATTAGCCGCCACACAAAAAGCGGTGGCCGAGCTGATAGGCGCGTTTGCTATTAGCGTCATTTCGGTAAAAGAGCCAGAACACATGATCACTGCGCGTCTTGGCTGCCCGTTATTAATCGGCTTAGGTGAAGGCGAAAATTTCATCGCATCCGATGTTTCAGCTGTGTTATCAGTCACCCGTAAAGTGATTTACTTAGAAGATGGCGATGTAGCGGATGTTAAGCGCGAGGGCGTGACCATTTTTGGACGCGATGGTAAAACGGTCGAGCGTAAAATTCATCTAAGTGATGTGTCGCTCGCCAGTATGGAGCTTGGCCCTTACGCACATTTCATGCAAAAAGAAATTCACGAGCAACCCAAAGCACTTACAGATACGATAGAAGCCTTAATTGACGACAATAGCTTCTCTGCTGCTTTGTTTGGCGATGAGGCAGATGAAGTATTTAAGCAGGTTGATAGCATCTTGATATTAGCCGCAGGTACCAGCTATTACGCGGCACTTACCGCTAAATATTGGCTTGAAAGCATCGCAAAAATCGCCACTAATGTTGAGATTGCTAGTGAATATCGCTATCGCGCATCTGTGCCAAACCCTAAACAGCTCATTGTCACCATTTCCCAATCAGGTGAAACGCTTGATACGATGGAAGCACTCAAACACGCTAAATCACTTGGCCAACACTACACGTTATCAATTTGTAACGTACAAGAAAGTGCGATTCCGCGCGCATCAAAACTGGTATTTTACACCCGTGCAGGTGCAGAAATTGGTGTGGCATCTACCAAAGCCTTTACTACGCAATTAGTCGCTCTGTTCACCTTGGCCGCCACACTTGCTAAGCAACGCGGCCTATTAAGTACTGCACAAGAACAAGAGTATTTGATCGCGCTAAGACAATTGGGCGGCAGCATACAACACGCGTTAAATTTAGAGCCGCAAATTCGCGAATGGGCAAAAGCTTTTGCCAACAAACACCATGCGCTATTTTTAGGGCGCGGCATACATTATCCAATCGCCCTAGAAGGCGCATTAAAGCTTAAAGAAATCTCATACATTCATGCTGAGGCTTACCCTGCTGGCGAGCTTAAACACGGCCCTCTTGCGCTGGTAGATAGCGATATGCCAGTGGTGGTGATTGCGCCAAACGACAGCCTGCTAGAAAAAGTAAAATCAAACATGCAAGAAGTACGCGCCCGTGGCGGTGAGCTATTTGTATTTGCCGATGCTGATAGCCATTTTGCCGAATCTGAGGGCGTACATGTCATCCGCACCCCGCGCCACGTGGGGGTGCTCTCCCCTATTTTGCATACCATTCCTGTACAAATGCTGGCATATCACGCGGCGCTGTTAAAAGGCACCGATGTGGATAAACCGAGGAACTTGGCAAAGAGCGTTACAGTGGAATAACTCAATAGAACATAATTGCTTTACGATAACTAGCTATATAAACTAGTTATATTAGTGAAATAAAATTTACGGAGTTTAAAATGGGCGTAGAGAAAGCAGACACAAATAAATTGGCGGGCGTGGCTTTTGATGATGCACTAGCACATATGAATGAGCCATCTGACCGCTCGATAGATACATTAATTGCTGGCTTTGAAGCTGCTGCCTATGTAGATGATGATGGTATTGAGTACTGGACAGCTCGAGACCTGCAAAAACTTCTAGGATATTCTGACTACCGTAATTTTCTCAATATTGTTAATAAGGCAAAAGAAGCTTGTACAAATAGCGGGAATATCATTGAGCATCATTTCGTTGACGTCACCGACATGATAGAAGTGGGCAAAGGTGCAACGCGTGAAGTTGATAATATCAAACTTACAAGATATGCATCATATTTAATAGCTCAAAATGGTGATGCACGTAAAGAACAAATTGCTTTTGCTCAGACATACTTTGCTATCCAAACTCGTAAACAAGAAATTCAAGATGACGATATTGCCCAATACACGCCGCTGTCGGAAGATCAAAAGCGAGTTTTATTACGAAACGAAATTAAAGAGCATAATAAAAATTTAGCAAGTGCTGCAAAACTGGCTGGTGTTATCGAACCAATGGATTTTGCTATATTTCAGACTTTTGGATACAAAGGTTTATATGGTGGCTTAGATAAAGCAGGGATACAACGTAAAAAAGGTTTGGTATCAAAGCAAAACATTCTAGACCATATGGGTAGTACTGAGTTAGCTGCCAACTTATTCCGTGCAACTCAAACAGAAGAAAAATTGCGCAGAGATAGAGTTGTAGGGAAGCATAACGCAAATAATGTCCACTATGAAGTTGGTCAAAAAGTAAGGCAGGCCATTATTGCTATTGGTGGGACAATGCCAGAAAATTTGCCTCAGGCCGAAGATGTTGTTAAAGTCGGCAGGCGCTTACAAAAAGCCATAAAAGCCACTCAAAAGTTAGATAAAAAATAATCCTTCAAAAGTGAAGATTAGTAAGTACTAAGCTCTTTTAAAATAGTCGGCGTAACTGTAAAACTGCCAGCGTCGTTGCTAACCAAAATCTCACCATCTTGAATGGTACAACTAATATTGATACTCTTGGCCGCAAGGCTTGCCAGTGCTTGAGTTTCGGGCAAATTAATCACTGTTAAATTGTTTAGTTTTAGCAAGCCTTTACTGTTTGACTCCCACCACATAGCAGCAATGCGCCCGCCGTACAGCACCACCACGACTTGGCGTGAGCGGCCGCAGGCTTTGCGGATGTCTTTTTCAGTTGGCAGGCCAACATCCATCCATAGCTGTATCGCGCCGGTTAAATCTTTCTGCCATAAATCTGGCTCTTCGTCATCACTTAGGCCTTTGCCGAAAATTAGCGCGTCATTGGCGTATATGGTAAAGCCAA
Source organism: Methylotenera sp. (assembly GCA_031417675.1). Taxonomy (GTDB): domain Bacteria; phylum Pseudomonadota; class Gammaproteobacteria; order Burkholderiales; family Methylophilaceae; genus Methylotenera_A. The sequence goes on along the minus strand of JANOWA010000160.1, from coordinate 251 downwards.
TCAGCCGCACCATTACGCGTTCATCAGTTTCTGATGGATGCTTGGCCAGCGTTAAACTGTGCTGCGCATAATATTGCCTGTCCATATCTGCGATGTTCAGGTCAATTTTGTAGATGGTGGATTTTAGCGCCATGATGTTATATTCAACGAATTGGTTGGCTTGTATTATACCTTGTAGCTTGCAGGTGCTAGTTTCTGTTAAGCTTTCACTTTTCAAATTTGCAAAGTTTTATCATGGCTCAATATGTAAT
>JANOWA010000159.1:0-4331 GCA_031417675.1 Methylotenera sp. | reverse complement strand
TCTTGTTCATCATCATGGGTGCAACCGACAAGCGCGCACCTGCTGGCTTAGCGCCGCTTGCAATCGGCTTAACCTTGGCGTTAATCCACATGATTAGCATTCCCGTCACCAACACGTCTGTCAATCCTGCCCGCAGCACAGGGCCTGCTCTGTTAGAAGGTGGCATTGCGCTTGATCAGCTTTGGTTATTTTGGGTGGCGCCGATTATTGGCGCGATTATTGGCGCATTGATTTATAACTTTGTTTGTCACGACGATTAGAACTATTAACACACAAGCTTAGGAGCGATTTTTAAATCGCGAGCGTTAGACAAAATTCGCGATTTAAAAATCGCTCCTACAAAAACAAAAAAGCCCGCCTTATGTGGGCTTTTTTGATGCTCACGTTATAATGCATGTATGGCAAAAAAACTCGGCTCTACAACTTCTTTGGAAAGAATCCTCAGCAAACAAGGCTTTGGCACGCGTAAGCAATGCCGCATCATGATTCTTAACCAAGAAATCACCGTGAATGGCACGCTATGCGATAACCCAGATGCAACATTTGAGCTAGAAAATTTAAGCTATACGGTTAAAAATGAACATTGGGACTATAAAGAAAAGTCTTACTTAATGCTGCACAAGCCGAGCAATTACGAATGCTCGCACAAAACCCAGCACCACCCCACTATTTATAGCCTATTGCCGCATCCATTGGTGGTTAGAGACGTGCAATGCATTGGCCGATTAGATGAAGATACGACTGGCTTGATTCTAATTTCTGACGATGGTCAATTTATTCACCGCATGAGCTCACCCAAGCACAAAGTGCCAAAGATATACGAAGTTACCTGCAAACACGCAGTAAGTGACGAGCAAATCGCACATATGCTTAAAGGTGTACAACTAATTGATGAAGATTCACCAATTGCTGCGCTAGCGTGTAACAGAATAAGCAACAACGTGATTCACATGACGTTGGCAGAAGGTAAATATCACCAAGTTAAGCGCATGGTAGCGGCCATTAGTAACCGTGTAGAAGGCCTAAAGCGCATACAAATTGGGCAGTTAAATCTGCCAGAGGATTTAAAAGCGGGCGAATGGCGCTGGCTTTCTGATAGCGATTTAGCCAAACTAAAACCAATTGATTAACATTTAGAAGGGACTAAAAATGGCACTTAATATAGTACCTATTTACGCAGCAATACTTGGTTTAATGTTGGTTTATTTAAGCTTTTTAGTCATTAAACAGCGCCGCAGCGCTAAAGTAAGCCTTGGCGATGGTGACGACCCTGCACTGCGCAAGGCAATCGCCGTGCATAGCAATTTTTCGCAATATGTGCCGTTTGCTTTATTGTTGATTGCGTTTGTTGAGTTAAACCATGCGCCTGTTTTGCTAACTCATGGCCTTAGCGCCAGTTTATTGGCGGGTCGATTAGCCCACGCCTATGGCCTAGCGCAGCCTGTTCAGATTATGAAACTGCGCCAACTCGGCATGTTGCTTACCTTTGGCGTTATCGGCATTGCAGCTCTATATTTGCTGGGCAGTACCATTTAACCACTTTTTTGCTGAAAGGCTAATGATGCGTATCACTTTACTTGCGATCGTTTTAGTACTCACCGCCTGCATGGGCGTACCAGACGACGTAAAAGTTGTTGATAATATCAATGCAAATCAATATCTTGGCACTTGGTATGAAATTGCACGGCTCGATCAATCGTTTGAGCGCGGCTTAGAAAAAATAAGCGCAACCTATGCTGCAAAAGATGACGGCGGGATAAAAGTGGTGAATCGCGGCTTTAATGTAGCAAAAAATGAATGGAAAGTAGCCGAAGGCAAAGCTTATTTTGTTGATCCGCCAAACGCCAATAAAACCAACACAGGTAAGCTTAAAGTCTCGTTCTTTGGGCCATTTTACGGCGCATATAACATCATTGCGCTAGATGCCAATTATCAACACGTGATGGTTTGCGGGCCAGACAAAAGCTATTTGTGGATACTCTCACGCACGCCACAATTAGCCGAGTCGATTAAACTAGATTTAGTTGCGCAAGCCAAAGCGCTTGGCTTTGCGACTGATCAACTCATCTACGTTAAGCACGACTAATTTATTTCTGCTGCACGCTTAATTTAAACCCAGCTTTCTTAAAAGCTGCAATTAAGCCGTTATCGCCCGCTAAGTGTGATGCACCAACTGCCATAAAAATAGGTTTATCGTTAGCGACAGAAATTGCGCGCTGTGCCATCACCACATTGCGATCATCTAACAAACTTTTACGCATTTTTGCCCATAATTCTTTAGGCAACATACCGCTCGTTACTTTTTCATCTATTGCAGAAATTTTGTCAGAATCACCCGCTAAATAAGCAGCCATCAATTTTTCAAAATCGGCTTCTTTTTGCGCTGGTGTGCGTTTTAAAACCGCGCGCAACATCACCATTTGCTCGTCCATGCTAAACGCATCCATAATACTAAAATGTTCTTGACTACTTTCCAAACCTTTGATTTCTTTACCAAAATCTACCGATTTCGTTAGCAACAAATTATCTTGCGCAAACTCAGTTTGTGGCTTGGGCAAATCGAAAATTACCGCCAGCAACCACGGTTTCATCTGCATGGCCGCACCAAGGTGCATCGCATGAAACTCCGCCAAATCGCGCACTTGGTCAAACTCTGCTTGCGTGAGTAAACTAGGCAAACTTGCCTCTTTCATCATAAAAATACTAGGGTCTTGAGTCGGTTCAGCTTCCATCATAAAGTTATCGACACTTTTCATGGCTTCTAACATGTTAGGCGTCATGTCAGACACGCGATTATCATCGGTGTGCATGGTGCCAAACAGATAACTGGTTTTACCTGTGGGCGATTCTAGCTTCCAAAATAAGCCTTTTTCTGTGGCTTGTGCTGCAAACGCCAGTGCCGCAAATATAAAGCCTACAATGATTTTTTTGATGGTGAAATGATGCATGGTATCCTCTCATTTATCTCTGCTTAAATGACTAAGCGAAACGCTATTTAGTTCAACAATAGCGGCATTCATATTAGCGAGTTAAAACTGCCCGATGATTTGGCTGTTGGCGAATGGCGCTGGTTGAGTCAAAGTGATATTATACTTTTAACCAACTAGGAGGAAAACAATGTTTACAGACCCTAATTTTGCCATTCGTTTAGTTTTTGGTTTTTTAATTTGGCTCGGCATTTTTTTAGTCGTAGCTAAAATAATTACTAAATTCAGAAAAAAACCTACAAATGGGGCGAAAGCATTTTTATGGTGTCTAGGAGTGTTTTTTGTAATTAGTATAATCCTATTTATCAGAGCGATATTTCTTGGCCGCCTGTCTGAATACGGCCAAGGCCAAAGTATCGGCATTATGATATATGGTTTTGGCATTCCTACTTTAGTTGCACTCTATCTGAATAAGCGGTTCATAAAAAAACATAGTAAGCTAGACTAGAGTTGATGCACCACGCCGTATGGTTTTGAATCCCCCTTGCCGCGCCTTCGGCTTGAGCGGCAGATGGCAGGCGGCGAGGACTGTTTGAGCGCTGATAGCGCGAGTTCCGCAGCCGCCCCCAGTCGCCGCGCTAAGACCGAAGGATGAAGTGGCAGTGGGGTGTGATTTTCTTTGATTACTTTCTTTTGCACAAACAAAAGAAAGTGATTAGACGTCGGGCTACCCCCGACTAAAGCTGAGACATTTTACCCTCTCCCTAGCCCTCTCCCTTAAAGGGCGAGGGGATTTTAAAGTCAAAATGGATTCCCACCTACGCGGGAATGACGGCTGGAGGGGCTAAATTCAAACTAATGCGCCTTTTTAGCCTTGCTAAAAACAGGCCTAGCCGCATTTTTAAAATTATTAAACGCTTTTGGCAACACTTTTGGCTTAAACACGCTGCCATCTGATTGCCGCACAGAGCCCATCACCGCAGGCTGAAACGCTGGTACCAAATGCTTTTTACTATTGCCAATCAAATCTGCGCGCCCCATCTTTTTAAGCGCCTCGCGCAACATAGGCCAGTTAGCGGGATCGTGATAGCGGATAAAAGCCTTATGCAGTTTGCGCTGCGTGCCACTTTTAGGAACAGCGACACTCTCAGAATCCGCCGTCACCTTACGTAGCGGGTTTTTACCACTGTGATACATGGCAGTCGCCATCGCCATTGGCGTGGGCGTAAAGTTTTGCACTTGGTCTAGCCTGAATTCATATCTTTTCAACCACAACGCTAAATTCAGCATATCATCATCGGTGGTGCCAGGGTGTGATGCGATAAAGTAAGGAATTAAATACTGTTTTTTGCCGACTTCAGCGCTAAATTTTTAGAACATGGCTTTAAATTCGTCGTACGCGCC
>JANOWA010000158.1:0-3417 GCA_031417675.1 Methylotenera sp. | reverse complement strand
GAAAGCGCTGAATGATTTGTCAGCACAAGCCTACAAACGCATTATTAACGCATGGTGTAAGCTGCTGTTTGAAAGTTTTTAGAGGGAGTGCACGCGTAATACTAGCAAGTACGCTTGGCGAGCCTTGCAGCAATAAAATTAATATTAAGTCATAAAAATCAGTCACTTAATAATTGGTTAGCCATTTAAAATTTGATTGTTACTTTGTGTTTGTAATTGAAGCTGGATGTCGATTTCCGCCGTACTATTAGCCACTACATCCAGCGGTATAAGTGCCCTTATTAGTACGCCTTGGCTTGGATTACTTAGCATTTCAAAGTGGCCGCCAATCGCCTGCACACGGTGTCGCATACCTGATAAACCATGGGTTAAGCCGCTAAGTGATTGCATATCGACCCCAATTCCATTATCACTAATTTCTAATTTTAGATGATGTTCGTCCAACATCACATCTACACTAACAGCGCTGGCTTTGGCGTATTTGTTTGCATTATTGAGGCTTTCTTGCACAATACGGTAAGTGACTAAGCTAATCGTTTCGTTAAGTGGAACGGTTTCACTGGGCAAGTTAAGCGTTAAGCGCCATTTGTTGCGCTCTGCGGCATCTTTAATTAGGGCATTCAGCGCAGGCCAAAACCCAAAGGTGGATATCATAGAAGGATGTAACTCCTGCACAATATGCCGTTGATATTGAATGCCTTGATCGACATAGCTGGTGGTTTTGGCCAGTTTTTGGGCGACATCTGGTGCAATATCGGTTATTTTTTTTATGCACCAAGCTAAATCCATTTTGGTCGCAGTAAAAATACTGCCTAACTCGTCATGCAACTCGCGTGATAACTTTTGCCGCTCGCGCTCTACATCGGCTTGGTAATCTAGCGCCAAGCTGCGCAGCAGCTTTGTTTGTTGCTTTAGTTTTACTTCAAAATCGGCATTTTCTTTTAATGCTTGTTGTTGTAAATGACTTTTGGTCGCTAATTCTTTTAACAATTGTTGAATGACCATTATGACCAACAAAATTAGTATGATTGCGCCACTAATGCTAGATACACGTGCTAAATTAACTGAGTTTCGACGCTCAACAAGCCGGACTTTAACATCATTGGATAACGTCTCAATAAACTGGTCGGTCGTATTGATAAACTTTTGCATTTCTAATCGACCCATATCTAAGTTGACGATTTGATGAGCCTCTGCAATTTTATTATGTTCTACCAGCTTCACGACTAACATCATTTCTACCGATTTAGCCTCGACACTGGCAGAAATTGCCTTTAATAAATCCAGATTAGACGATTTATTATCTGTAATTTGCGATTCATCCAGCAGCGCTTCGCTCGTTTTAAGATGATTTCGCGCTTGTTTTATGGCCAAATTAAAGGGTGCTAAGTATTCGTTGCGCGAGGTTAATAAGTAGCCACGCTGTGCACTTTCGGCCTGCAACAAATCGATTTTTAGCGCATGCAATACAACAATATTATCGCGCAAAACTCTTAGCACTTCTACCTGCCGACTAAAGGTAACAATCCAATTATCGGTAAATATAACGGTGCTAATGGCAGTAATCAGTGCAATAAACAGCATGGTAATCGTGCGCCCGCCCAAGAGTGCAACGATACGCTCGCTCCAATTCCACACTTTAACAATTAACTGCATCTACCATGGACCCTTTTCATTTTGTATATCGTATGTGTTGTAGGCGCTTTCTGACACTTAAATCAGATTAGCCATGCTGATTTTAAAAGGCTAATGTTAATAAAATGCTATTTCAGTAGTCAATAACTTAACTTATTAAGTAAGCTAAGTCATTAATAATACGCTAGTTTAATTTGAAAGGAACAATTATGTTGCATTACACCGTTGTGTTTTTTGTCATCGCTATTATTGCTGCAGTTTTTGGTTTTGGCGGTATTGCCGCTGGTGCAACAGAAATTGCCAAAATATTATTTTTTGTGTTTTTAGCCATCACTATTGTGTCGTATTTAATGGGCAGAAAGCCCTAATACTCAAACCAATCAAACCTTTAAAGGAAATAAAATGTTTAACTTAAATAAGCAAGATGAAGTAAAAGATAAAGCAGTTAATTTAGCTAACAGCGTTAAAACCAATGTAGATAACGTGACTGACAAACTAAAAGACGATTTACAAAACGAGGCGAAAGAGATGTTAGACATGGTACACGTGCAAACGGAAGAAACCAAAGCGCAAGCGCTTGGTGTGATTGAAAGTTTAAAATCATTATTAGGCCAATATACCAGCGGAGCGAACATTGCTGATATTAAAGACCAAATAGTGGATAAAGCCAATCAATTAAAAAGCTTGGTTAAAGATGAAGCTAGCCATGCTTACACCGTTAGTCGCGACCGCACCGTGCAAACGGTGCACGATAAGCCAATCGCCAGTTTGGCGGTGGCAGTTGGCGCTGGCGTGTTGCTGGGTTATATTCTGGGTTCTAAAACGCATTCAAAATAAGACCATCACAATATGTGGAAAACAGCGCTTAAATTTTTGGCTATCTTGTTTTTAAAGAATGGCTTAGCATTTGCTAAAAATAACTTTTTTAGCAAACTAAACCCCAACAACAGCGGTGATGATAATAAACTTAAGTTAAATCAACTGAAAGAAAATATTGCAGCAATGGCAGAAAGCCGTGCTGCAATATTTAAGCAAAACTTTAGCCATGAAGTAAGTCGTTTAGTGAAGAGTTTATTTGGTTTTATGCTGATATTGTTGGCAGCAATATTCTCGCTACTAACGGGCATTTTATGGCTTTTTGCTACTGCTTGGTCAAGCCCTAACCGCGATATTATTTTAGGCACAACCATGCTAGTGCCGATTGTTTTAGCTGTTGGCGTGTATTTGACTATTCGCCACTCATGGCAAAAACAACCGATATTGCACCAATCAATGCTGCAAATAGAAAGTGATTGGCAAATGTTTAAAGCGGGCTTTGATGGCACAGCCGAGAAATTGGCTGATTCTGCAGACGAAGTAAGCCGTTCGTAAAATAGTCTGATTGATGCCGCTAAACAGTGTTATCGTTTTATTATTCGCTTTTAATCATTAACATTGGGCAGCTTGTGAAAAACGTTTTATTAGTGGATGACCACAGTATTGTGCGCCAAGGCTTAAAAAACCTAATCGAGCTAGAAACAGATTTAATGGTGACTGGCGAGGCTGCCAGCGGCTTAGACGCTTTAAAATTGGTGCGCGCGAATACTTATGACGTGATGGTGCTAGATATTTCGATGCCAGATAAAAATGGCGTCGATACTTTGCATGATTTAAAACATGTTGCGCCAAATTTACCGGTGCTAATTTTAAGCGGCTATGCCGAGGCGCAATATGCACTTAATTTAATACGTAGTGGCTGCAAAGGTTATTTGTCAAAAGGCGCAGACTCGGCCGAAATTATTA
>JANOWA010000157.1:0-1849 GCA_031417675.1 Methylotenera sp. | reverse complement strand
AAATTGCCCGCTTTTTTGCTTTCGTTGGGGTTGGTGGACGACATCATGCGATTGGCAAGCCACAATACCGCAACAATCACGGGGATAAGCATCATGTGCGTGGTGGTGTCAAACAGCCAGCTTAGGGCCTTTGTAAGAACGCCGCCGTCTTTAAAAAACTCCATGGCGATGCCAGCAATGCCAATCAGCATTAATATCATTCCGCCAACCGAAGTCAGTGTTTTGACTAATGTATCTGCTTGAATGTCAGCGTTTTTGGCATATTTATTGGGATCTTTCTTTTGTGGTGCGGCCATGATTCACTCCTAAAATAGTATTGCTAATTTTGATTCAAATACTTAGCAGGGTCAACCGATTTGCCCAAACGCCTAATTTCAAAGTGCAATTTGGTGCTGGTGGCGTCTGTATTGCCCATTTCGGCGATTTTTTGGCCAGCAGCAATACTTTGGCCTTCTTTCACCACAATTTTGCTGTTGTGCGCATACACCGATAAATAGGTTTTATTGTGTTTGATGATGACTAATTTGCCATAACCGCGCAAGTCAGATCCGCTATAAATCACCTTGCCAGGCGCGGCAGCATTAATGGCCTGACCCGCTGTGCCAGCGATGTCGATGCCTTTATTGCTAGCCTCGTTAAAGCCTGCGCTCACTTTGCCTTGCGTCGGCCAGCCCCAAGTCAGTGATTCGTCATCTGTCGGTTTAACATCGCTAGGCTTAACTTCGGTTGGTTTGACATCGCTAGGTTTACTATCTGTCGCTTTTGCATCCGTTGGCTTATTTTCAGCAGGCTTGACATCAGCGGTTTTCACCGTGGCTGCGCGATTCCACGCACCCACGCTATACGGCTCGCGCGTGGCTTTTGGCTCGCTTAATACGGGCGTTACCGCAGAAACGCCAGCTGGCGAATTGCTTGCCTTGGTTGCTGTTCCATTGGTGACAGGCTCTACTTTCATCGGTGTCACCACGACGCCATCATCAGTTTTGCCTGCTTCAGTAGCTGCCGGGTTAGTTTTAGTGGTGTCAATTGGCACGACTGTTTTGGTTTTAAAGCTGCTTAAATCTAGTTTTTGGCCAATTTTAATTGGGTAGGGCGGCGCGATATTATTAGCAGCAGCAATTTCTTTGTAATCAATACCATATTGCAAGCCAATACCAAACAGCGTTTCGCCTTTGGCTACTGTGTGGCTATCTGGCCGCCAATCCTTAGCTGTGGCTGTTCCTGCAGCTATTCTAGGGTCAATAGGCTTAACAGCAACAGGTGATTTTGGCTTGCTGCTTTGCGGTGTGCGCTCAATGACTGGGGCGGGCGGGTTGCTTTCGCAAGCGGTCAATAACAATATTAAATAAGTAAAAACTAAAACACGCATTAACTCACTCCGCCCAATAAAGGCACAAATTTTACCGCTTCTAGTTTGGTTTGTTTGAACTCGGTGGCGGTGCGTTCTATCACCGTTAATAATTGCGAAGTCGTACCAACTGGAATCACCAAACGCCCACCAATGGCTAATTGCGCCAATAACTCTTCTGGCACATGGCTGGCGGCGGCGGTGACGATAATGCCGTCAAACGGTGCAAATTCGCTCAAGCCAATGCTGCCATCGGCATGGTCTAGCTTTACATTGCTGCATTTTAGCGTGCGCAAATGGCCGCGCGCTTTCATCACCAAGGGGCGAATGCGCTCTAGCGATAGCACCTCTTTTGCCACTTTTGAGAGTATAGCTGTTTGGTAGCCGCAGCCTGTGCCAATCTCCAGCACTTTGTTTAGCTGTTTGCCATTGCGTAAAATCTCGGTCATACGCGCCACAATATAAGGTTGCGAGATGGTTTGGCTGTAGCCAATCGGCAGC
>JANOWA010000156.1:0-3627 GCA_031417675.1 Methylotenera sp. | reverse complement strand
GGCGGGCCTCCCCGCATTGTAAAGTAGCCAATCTGGTCAGATGCGGAAGCAAGCAGCCACAACTATTGCGCAAGTGCCGGGGGCAAGGCTCGCCTCCTCCTCAAAATTCATTTCAATCAATCATCTGCGGCGTTGCTTCATACTCGAAATCCTCATGTACTACATGTACATTCCGTTTTCTGCGTGTGTCGCGCCTTGCATCTGAATGATTCAAATGAATTTTTAGCAACATTTTCTAACAAAAGTACAAGACGAAAAGCTGCTTTTACGCTACAGTTTCACTTATGTTTTTTAGAGTAAATATTCAGTGTCATCTCAAGTCTTAGCGCGTAAATATCGCCCCAAATCATTCGAAACGCTGGTCGGTCAAGACCACGTTGTGCGTGCGCTCACCAACGCGCTCACGCAAAATCGCCTGCATCACGCTTATTTGTTTACTGGCACGCGCGGCGTGGGCAAAACCACCATTGCACGTATTTTAGCCAAATCACTCAATTGTGAAACGGGCATCACCGCCACGCCCTGCGGCGTTTGCAGCGCTTGTACCGAGATTGATCGCGGCCGTTTTGTCGATTTGCTGGAAGTCGATGCCGCCAGCAACACGCAAGTCGATGCCATGCGCGATTTGCTGGATAACGCGCAATACGCGCCAACAGTTGGGCGCTTTAAGGTGTATATCATCGATGAAGTGCACATGCTGTCGAAAAGCGCGTTTAATGCCATGCTAAAAACGCTAGAAGAGCCGCCAGCGCACGTTAAATTTATTTTGGCAACAACTGACCCGCAAAAAGTGCCTGTGACCGTGCTAAGCCGCTGCTTACAATTTAATTTGCGGCAAATGGTCAGCGTGACGATTAATGCGCATTTACAATATGTTTTAGGCCAAGAAAATATTGCTTTTGAGCAATCTGCACTAAACCTTATTTCACGCGCGGCGGCAGGCAGTATGCGCGATGCGCTGTCACTCACCGACCAAGCGATTGCTTATGGCAACCAAACGGTGAACGAGGCAGAGGTTCGCAGCATGTTGGGCGCGATTGATCAAAGCTACTTATTTGAACTTTTAACTGCCCTGCTAGCCAATAACGGGGCGGGTGTGGTAGAAATCGCCAAACAGATGCAAGCGCGCAGTATTGCGTTTGAAGCAGCGCTCAATGATTTGGCCATTATTTTGCACCAAATTGCCATGGCGCAAACTGTGCCAGACAGTATCGCTGACGATTTGCCTGAGCGCGCTGTGTTGCTGGAATTAGCGCAAAAGTTATCGCCCGAAACCTTGCAACTATATTACCAAATTGCGCTGTTAGGCCGCCGCGATATTGGCCTTGCGCCCGATGAATACGCTGGTTTTACCATGAGTTTGCTGCGTATGTTGGCTTTTACGCCAACAGAGAAAGTGGCAGAAAACTCTAGCGCGCAAAACATTGTAAAAACCACCATAAAAACCTCAGAGGCCACTTCCATGCCGCCGCAAGCGCAACGGCTATCCGCGCAGAATATACCTGCGGAAGCTTGGCATTCAGTCGAGAAAGCTAATATCGAAGTGGTTTCCACGGTAGTGCCATTAATGTCACAAGCAAAAGAACCCAAAGCAACAAATGAAATTGTGCTTCAAAACACGCAAATTTTGGCGGAGGATTCGTTAATAAATGCACCTGTCACAAACGATGCACAAAATCTAAGCTTTAACGGTGATTGGCGCGGCTTAATTGAGCAAAACTTAAAACTTGGCCTTGCACGCGCACTGGCACAAAATTGTGAGCTGCTGCGTTACGATGCCAACAGCATTACTTTGCGCGTGGCCGATAACAATAAACATCTAGCAGCGGCCAGCTATCAAACTAAATTATCAGAAGCGATTGAAGTATATTTTGGCCGAAAAATTAAGTTAATCGTAGAAATTAGCGGTGAAGCGCTAGCCGAGATTAACACGCCCGCCAAACAAATTGCGGTTGAAAAAGCCAATGTACAATCCACTGCCGAAGCCGCAATAATGAATGATGGCTTTGTGCAAGATTTAATCAACCAATTTGGCGCGACGATTATCCCCAACAGTATTAAACCAATTTAAACAGATAGTTAAGGAGAAAATGATGATGAAAGGTGGCATGGGCAATATGATGAAACAAGCCCAAATGATGCAGGCAAACATGCAAAAAGCGCAGGCCGAATTGGCCGAAACGCTAGTAGAAGGCACAGCCAGCAACGGCATGGTAACCATTAGCATGACTTGCAATAATGAAGTAAAAGCAGTGAAAATTAATGATCTCGCGATGGACGATCGCGAAACGCTTGAAGATTTAGTGTTAATCGCACTAAAAGACGCACGCACAAAAGCCGAGGCGACGAGCACTGCACGGATGAGCGGCATGATGCCTGCTGGCATGAAACTCCCTTTCTAAGTTTCGCCGTTGAAAAACCCACCTGCGCTCGAGCAACTCATCGAATCATTACGCGCCTTGCCTGGCGTAGGGCCAAAATCGGCCTTGCGCATGGCGTATTATTTGCTTCAGCGCGATCGCAAAGGCGCGGCAAAGCTGGGCATAAGCCTACAAAACGCGTTACAAGTGCTTGGCCACTGCACTAGTTGCAATAATTTCTCTGAAACACCAGTTTGCCCACTGTGTGAATCTGACAGTCGCGAAAGCAGTCAATTATGCGTGGTAGAAATGCCCACTGATTTAATGATGATGGAACAAACGCACTCGTACAAAGGCATGTATTTTGTGTTAATGGGCAGATTATCACCGCTAGACGGCATAGGTCCAAAAGAAATAAACCTAGATAAACTCATCAAACGCGCCCAAGATGGCGCGAACAATCAAGGGCAAGTGACTGAGGTGATTTTAGCCACCAATTACACCGTGGAAGGTGAAGCCACCGCGCATTATATTAGCGAGTTGCTAAAAACCCGCAATATCGCTGTAACCCGCATAGCGCGGGGCTTGCCGATGGGTGGCGAGATAGAGTATGTGGATTCTGGTACGCTTTCAATGGCTTTGCTTGGGCGCAAGCCACTTTAATTGTATTGGTAAGCACGATTTTTAAATTGCGAATTGATGCTTAATAGGGCTGCTTTCGCGATTTAAAAATCGCTCCTATAAGCTTTTAAGTAGATTGATAGGGTTTTGAATCAGCAAATCCGCGCCCCACTCGCTTGGCTTATCTGTCACATCAATATAGCCAAACAACGCCACCACCGTTTTCATGCCAGCCGCTTTGCCTGCTTGGATATCACGCTCGGCATCGCCTACATACATACAATTTTCGGGTTTAACGCCAATCTGCTGGCAAGCCATTAATAGCGTGGCTGGCGATGGCTTTGGTTGTGGCGCATCGTCACCACACACCACACATGCAGCGCGATTTTGTAAATTTAAGCCCATACTTTCAATTAATCCAACGGTAAAACGACGTGGTTTGTTAGTCACAATTCCCCACTTTAAACCTTTATTTTCAATGGCTTGTAATAAATTAGCAATGCCTGGCAATAGCTCAGGGCTTCTGGTAAAAACCGTATCGTAAAGGGCTAAATACTCGTCTCGCAAAGACAAAAAATTGGCGTCATTCGGTGTAATGCCAAAACCTAAACCAATCAATCCGCGCGAACCATGTGATGCAAATGGA
>JANOWA010000155.1:0-12086 GCA_031417675.1 Methylotenera sp. | reverse complement strand
CCAGCACTTACATGGTTAAAAACGGCCATGCATGGTTTAACCGCCGCTACTCGATGGATTACACGCTAGACCTTGCAGAACAAGAAGCGCGTATAAATAAACTCGGGTTGTGGCAAGTTCAACAACAAACCCCACCTTGGGTTTGGCGAAAAAATCATCCACATTAATTGTGTTAAAGTTATGCAATTAATAAATAAAGTTGTACATTTAATTGATGTCAATTTATACACCTTCGTTGTTGTATATTTCAAGTTAGGGCTTCCATATGGGATTTCTAGATAGTATCGAAAAGCTTATTAACGAACATGGTTCGGCAGCCATATTGAAAGAGCGAATTTCGCTTCTTAACGACCAACATGCGCTTATCGAAAAGCAAGCTATCGGCCTTAAAGAGCAAGTTGCGAACCTTCATAGCGAGAATGAAAATCTCAAACTTGAAAAAAGCCAACTACAAAAGCAGATAAGTAGTCTTGAACTGAAGCTTACTCACAATACTAACCCTCAGGGTTATGTATGCGACCATTGTGGCAGTCCAAGGCTAAAACGAACTGGCAGTAAACCAGATCCTACCTTTGGTGACTTGGGCATCAAACAAGCTCTATTTATTTGCGAGTTATGCGAGAAAGAAAGCGCTTTTACTCAAACCCGATAACTCACTTCTCCTTACAAAAAACCACAAAGCTCGCTTTAATTGCAATTCCCCGTATAATGCATGCTCCCTGCGCAAACCAATCAGCGTAGCGGCCTTAAAATAAGTTTAACCATATTTGCCACCTCGATTGGTGTTACCTCAAAGTAATTGGCTGGCTTAAACACTCAAGCTGGAGCATTACTTTGTCTGAACAAACAACAATAAACACAACTAATTTTAACGAATTAGGTTTAAGCGAACCCATACTGCGCGCAATTAGCGACGCCGGTTACACCACACCAACCCCTATTCAGGCAAAAGCCATTCCGCAAGTTTTAAGTGGTGGCGATTTACTGGCTGGGGCGCAAACTGGCACTGGCAAAACTGCTGGTTTTACCCTGCCAATTTTGCATATTCTTAGCCAAAAAGCGCGCAACGCTGACGCTTTAAAAAGTCGCCCGCGCTGCCTGATGCTAACACCCACGCGCGAGCTAGCAGCGCAGATTGAAGAGTCTGTAAAAACTTACGGCAAATATTTGCCACTTACCAGCACCGTGATTTTTGGTGGCGTAAACGCCAACCCGCAAATTGCGCGCTTAAAAAAACCACTAGATATTTTAGTCGCCACACCTGGCCGCTTGCTAGATCATGCCAATCAAAAAAATGTTGATTTAAGTGGCGTTGAGATTTTAGTGCTGGATGAAGCCGATAGAATGTTAGACATGGGCTTTATCCGCGACATTAAAAAATTACTCGCCATGTTGCCCAAACAACGTCAAAACTTATTATTCTCTGCGACTTTTTCTGACGAAATTAAAACCCTTGCTGTTGGCTTGTTGCATAACCCTGGCTTTGTTGAAGTGGCACGCCGCAATACCGCTAGTGAACTAGTTGAGCAAACCGTGCATATGGTGGCGGCAGCGCATAAACGCCAGCTAATGAGTCACCTCATCAAGCATAACGACTGGCAACAAGTACTCATATTCACCCGCACCAAACACGGCGCGAATAAGCTTGCCGAGAAGCTGATTAAGGATGGTATTGAGGCTGCTGCGATTCATGGCAACAAAAGCCAAAGCGCACGGACTAAGGCTTTATCTCAGTTTAAAGATGGCAGTATGCGCGTGCTGGTAGCGACAGACATCGCTGCGCGTGGTTTGGATATTGACCAATTGCCGCAAGTGGTGAATTTTGAGCTGCCAAATGTGCCAGAAGATTATGTACATCGAATTGGCCGAACCGGCCGTGCAGGCAGTAGTGGCGCGGCAGTTTCATTGGTTGATCGTGAAGAATTGAAGTTTTTAAAAGACATTGAAAAACTGATTAAGCGTGAAATACCGAAAGTGCAAGTAGAAGGATTTACGCCTTCTGACAAGCCAGAACCCGAAGCGCCACGCTCTACCCAAGCTCATGGTAGACCGCCGCGTGGGCATGGCCAAGGTCAGCAACAGCGCAAGCCGCAAGGTACGATTAATAGCGCTAGCAATGGCCAAAATGCTAGTCGTAATCAAGGGCAGCAACCTAGGCATAATCAAAACTCGGCTCAAAATACAACACAAAGCCATGCCAACAAGCCAATGTCTGAGGCGGCACGTCACCAAGCCATGCCGCAAACGCCACTGTTTGCGCCTAAGCCGCAAAATCGCAATCCGAATAATCGCAATGCTAACCAAGGCAATACTGGTAGACCAAATGCAAACACCAATAATAACTCTGGTAGCACGCACAGAAGCGGTGGGCGCGGTCGTTAGGCCTAAATTTCATACAAGCATTTAGCTAAATCACAAAAATAGATTAAACTTATATCTTAACTTTTTATATAAAACCAGCTTAGGACTGAACCCATGCAAATCGCAATGAACACTGTTGTAACAATGACTTACCAACTTAAAAACAGCGACGGAGAAGTGCTAGAAAGCAGCGCGGAACCTGTTTCTTACTTGCACGGTGGTTACGATAATATTTTTCCAAAAGTAGAAGAAGCGATGCACGGCAAAAGTGTGGGCGATGTGGTGACTGTGGATTTACAACCTGCCGATGCATTTGGTGAGCTTGACGAAGAACTGGTACAAATTGAGCCTGCAAGCGCTTTCCCAGCGGACGAGTTGAAAGTGGGCATGCAATTTGAAGGTGAAGACGAAACTGGCGAAGTAATTTTATATACGGTAACCGAAATTGCCGATGACAAAGTGGTGGTAGATGGCAACCACCCATGGGCGGGCGAGCGCGTGGTGTTTACGGCCACTGTAACCGCCGTGCGCGCCGCTATTCAAGAAGAAATCTCGCATCAGCATGTGCATGGCGAGGGCGGGCATCACCACTAACTTGTTGTTTTAATTTAATATTTTACAAAAAAACTTATATTAAAAAGCGCCTATATTTAGGTGCTTTTTTATTGCAATAAATTTTTTAAATGGTAGATTAATTCCATTGCCTGCTTAGGCGTTAAGTCATCGGGCTGAATCGCCTCTAGCTCAACAATTGCGGGGTGTTGCGGCAATTCAGCCACTTCAATATTGGCAGTAAACATATCAGGTTGGTTGTGATTTTGGGTTAATTGGTTGTTTTCTAGCTGCGTGAGTTTACGCTTAGCGGCAGCCACCACGCTTTTAGGAATGCCCGCCAGTTGCGCCACTTGTATGCCATAACTCATGTGGGCGGCGCCCTCTTCTACTTTGTGCAAAAACACAATCGTCTTATTTTCACCCGCGCCATGCTCCACGGCATCTAAATGCACATTTGCAGCTTGTTTAAACTCATCTACAATGCGCGTTAGCTCAAAATAATGCGTAGCAAAAAGTGTATAACTTTTATTTTTTTCTAGCAATTGTTTCGCCACTGCCCACGCCAAACTTAGGCCGTCAAAAGTACTCGTTCCACGTCCAATTTCATCCAGCAAAACCAAACTTTTTTCGGTTGCATTGTGCAAGATATTGGCAGTTTCGGTCATCTCGACCATAAATGTAGAACGGCCACCTGCTAAATCATCTGAAGCGCCGATTCGCGTGAAGATACGATCAATTTCGCCGATTTTAACCACATTTGCTGGCACAAAGCAGCCACAATGCGCAAGCAGCACAATCAGCGCAGTCTGCCGCATAAAGGTCGATTTGCCGCCCATATTTGGCCCAGTAATCAGCAATAATTGGCGATACGGATTAATCGCAACATCATTTGCAACAAAGGGCTGCGTAATGCTCTCGACCACAGGGTGGCGACCCGCCTCGATTGTAATGCCTGCTTCGCTGGTAAACTGCGGTTGCGTGTAATTTAATGTTTCTGCACGCTCAGCAAAGCAACATAACACATCTAGGCTAGCAACCGCACCGCTATTGGTCTGCAGGGCAGTGATAAATGGCTCAATATCGTATAAAACTTGTGCATAGAGTATTTTTTCGCGCGCTAAGGCACGCTCATTTGCGCTTAATACTTTATCTTCGAAAGTTTTGAGTTCTGGCGTAATAAAACGCTCGGCGTTTTTGAGTGTTTGGCGGCGTCGATATTCTGCTGGTGCATTTTCGGCCTGTGCGCGGCTAATCTCAATATAAAAGCCATGCACACTGTTGTACTCTACTTTAAGATTTTGCAAACCCGTGCGGGCTTTTTCAGAAATTTCGTATTGCAGCAAAAAATCGCCATGGTTAGTCTGTAAAGCACGCAATTCGTCCAACTCAGCATCAAAGCCATCGGCAATCACGCCGCCCTCGCGCAACACGACGCTGGGTTCTGCTTTAATCGCTTTAGTTAATATTTCCATCGCATCGCGCGGCGGCTGTAAATTAGCGCCCAGCGTTTCTAACAAAATGGCTTTACTCGAAACCAACAAACTTTGTAACAAAGGCAACTGCATTAAACTGTCACGCAAACCCGACAAATCGCGCGGTCGTGCGGTTTTAAGCGCCACGCGTGTGGTAATGCGCTCAATATCACCAACGGCTTTTAAATGACTTTGTAAGGGTTTATATTGTGCAGTATGTATTAATTCAGCTACCGCCTCATGCCGCTTGGCGACCAAGCTTCGGTCTCTTAATGGATGATGCAGCCATTGCCGCAGTAGCCGCGCACCCATTGCGGTTTGCGTAGTATTGAGTAGTGAATATAGTGTTGGTGATGCCTCGCCACGCAAGGTGGTATCAATCTCTAAGTTGCGACGTGTGGCGGCATCTAACTGAATGAATTGGCTGGTGAGTTCTACGCTTAACGAGATAATATGCGGCAATGCGGCACGTTGCGTGTGTTTGACATATTCTAGCAAGGCACCAGCCGCGCAAACCGCAGCGCTTAATTCTTGTGCGCCAAAACCTGCTAAAGCAACCGTGTTAAATTGCTTGGTAAGGCTGGTGGTTGCAGCATCCAAATCAAACTGCCATGGGCTTAAACGCTTTTTGGCGCAAGCAAAACTTTCTAAAGCAGCATGTTTAAAGTCTTCACTGCATACAATTTCGGCAGGTGCAATGCGTTGCAACTCTTGTGCTAGTGCACCTATTGCAACTTCGCTTAAAATAAAGCTGCCAGAGGCTAGGTTAAGTCGTGCCAAGCCGATGATTTTAAAACCAAGGCCGCCATCGGCCGCAAACACGCTCAATAACTGATTGTCACGCGTTTCGTCCAACAACGCGGTATCGGTTAATGTGCCAGGCGTCAGAATACGCGTAACCGCACGTTCTACTGGGCCTTTGCTAGTAGCAACATCACCCACTTGCTCGCAGATTGCAACCGCTTCACCTAGTTTGGCAAGCTTGGCCAAATAACCCTCAGCCGCGTGATACGGCACACCCGCCATTTTTATCGGCGCGCCATTACTGGTGCCGCGTTGGGTTAATGTAATACCAAGCAACTTGGACGCTTTTACCGCATCGTCAAAAAATAACTCATAAAAATCACCCATGCGATAAAACAGCAACATGTCAGGATGCTGCGCTTTTAAGCCAAGATACTGGCGCATCATTGGTGTGTGGCTAGAGACGTTTTCAGCCATAGCAGTGACTAATTCAAGCGTAAGTGCGTTGACTAATAGGCGGTTGCCATGCGGTCAAGCTCATGCGTCTTCGCCCTCTATGGCATCATCACTTTTTGCATGTTTTTTTAGCACGCGAAACAGCACAAAGCCGCCAATTAACAAAAGCGCAAATGGCCCAAACCACAGCAAAGCGGTTTCGCTATTGACAGGCGGGCGATAGCGCACAAAATCGCCATAGCGCGCCACCAAATATTCCACCACTTCTTCATCGCTTTTACCTGCATGCATTTGCACGCGAATTTCTTTGCGCAAATCTTCTGCCAGCGGCGCGCTAGAGTCTGCCAACGTGGCGTTTTGGCACACCAAACAACGTAGCTCGCTCGACATCGCTTTTAGGCGCGCTTCAATGATTGGATCTTCTGCCAAGGGTTTAGCAGCGCCCGCAAAAGCAGTGTTAGCCAGCAGTAAAAATATAATGATCAGTTTTTTCATTGTCGCAATTCTTTACTTTTGTAACGCGTTGACTAGTGGCAAAATTTTGCTAAAAAATGCTTCTTCGGTAATCGGCCCAATTTGTTTATAGCGAATAATGCCTGCTTTATCAATTACATAGGTTTCTGGCACGCCATACACGCCGTAATCGATGCCAATTTTGCCATCAGCGTCCGTCATAATCGTTTTATACGGATTGCCGTTGGCGTCAATTACCGCTTGCGCTTCGGCGTCAGTATCTTTGTAATCAAGACCATAGGTGTCAACAATGCCTGTTTTGGCAATTGCCACCAACACAGGATGCTCTTCGCGGCAGGCCACGCACCACGACGCCCACACATTCAATAGCCAAACCTTGCCTTTCATATCAGCCGTGTTAAAAGTTTTGCCCGCATCACTCAAAATGGGGGCAGTAAACGCAGGTGCTGGCTTACCCACCAATGGCGAAGGCACTTCGTGTGGATCTAAAAACAAGCCTTTAAACAAAAAACCCACCGCAATTAAAAATAAAGCCAGCGGAATTAAGAATTTTGCCTTCATGCCTCAAGCACCGCGTGCGCCTCGCCCGCTTTTAAATCTTGGGCAGCCATTTTATTGCGAATGCGATAGCGCTTATCTGCCAAGGCACAAAACCCACCTAAAGCCATTAAAATACAACCCGCCCATATCCACTGCACAAATGGCTTAATGTAAATACGCACACTCCAAGCACCATTTTCTAGCGGCTCGCCTAGTGATATGTATAAATCTTTCACAAAGCCTGGCTTGATGTCGGCCTCGGTCATTACTGAGCCTTGCACTGGATAAAAGCGTTTTTCTGGGTGCAATGTAGCAATCGTTTTACCACTACTGGCCACCGTAAAGGTAGCTTGCGCAGATTCATAATTAGGCCCTTGAATTTTGGCAACGCCGTCAAATTTAAAGTCTAAATTATCTATTTTGGCGACATCGTTTTTATCCATGCGCAAATCTTGTTCTGATTCATACCCTTTTACCAACGTTACGCCCAAAACAAACACGCCTATACCCAAGTGCGCCAGTAGCATGCCGTAAAACGCTAATGGAATACCTTGCAAGTTTTCAAGTAGGTTTGGCGTTGCCGCGCTACGCGATTTAATACGGTTGCCCAATAAAATCAAGCTTGTGCTGCCTATCCAAAACGCTATAAACACACCCACCACCACCATCAGGCTCATTTTTCCCATGATAAAAGGCACTAATACAGCTGAAATGACGCTAACAACAGCCGCTACTTTTAAGCGCGCGCCTATTTCTGGCAGGCTGGCTTTTTTCCATTTGGCGAGCGGCCCTAAGCCCATTAAAAACAAGCCTGGCGCCATAATCGCCACAAAAACTGCATCAAAATACGGTGGGCCAACCGAGATTTTACCTGCACCCAATGCGTCCATTAATAGCGGGTACATAGTGCCAAGTAACACAGAACCTGCCGCTGCGGCCAGCACCACGTTATTGGCTAGCAGCATCGATTCGCGCGAAACTACGTCGAATTTCTCGCCCAAACCAACCTTGGGCGCGCGCCAAGCAAACAATACTAATGCGCCGCCAATCACCACCACCAAATACAGCAAAATAAACACGCCGCGACGAGGATCGGTAGCAAAGGCATGCACCGACGTGAGCACGCCAGAGCGCACTAAAAACGTACCAAGTAAGCTTAATGAAAACGCGCAAATTGATAGCAATACCGTCCACACTTTAAACGCATCGCGCTTTTCGGTCACTGCCAGCGAGTGGATGAGCGCAGTACCGACTAGCCACGGCATAAACGAAGCGTTTTCAACCGCATCCCAAAACCACCAGCCGCCCCAGCCAAGCTCGTAATACGCCCATTTACTGCCAAAAGCAATGCCTAATGTTAAAAACACCCACGCAACGGTTGTCCAAGGCCGTGTCCAGCGCGCCCAAGCGATATCTAATTTGCCATCTAGCAGCGCGGCAATGGCAAACGCAAACGCTACCGAGAAACCAACATAGCCCATATACAATACTGGCGGATGAAACACCATGCCCGGATCTTGCAGCAGCGGGTTTAAATCACGACCATCTAATGCGGCTGGAATCAACCGCTCGAATGGGTTAGACGTAAAAATAACAAAAGCCAAAAAGCCAATGCTAACCATGCCCATCACCGCAATTAAGCGGATTCTAAAGCTATCAGGCAGGGCTTTGGCAAACAAAGTCACCGCCATTGTCCATAAACCTAAAATGCTCACCCAAAGCAGCATAGAGCCTTCGTGACCGCCCCACAGCGCAGCCAATTTGTACATCAGCGGCAATTGTGAGTTAGAGGTGGATGCCACATAAAGCACTGAAAAATCATCGCTGTAAAATGCGTACTCTAGCGAAAAAAATGCAATGGTAATGAATAAAAACTGCGCGCGCGCCGCTGGCACAGCCAAATTAGCCAGTGCTTTGCTGTTGCGCCACACGCCAACCAGCGGCAGCGTGCCTTGTACAATGGCAAAACAAAATGCCAAAATGAGTGAAAAATAACCGAGTTGCGCAGTCATAGCACCTTACCTTTTGCTTTATTTTCTTGGGCAGCCTTAAGCGCGGCAGCGGCTTCTGGCGGCATATAATTTTCGTCATGTTTGGCTAAGACTTGATCGGCTTCAAATACGCCATTTGCGCCTAATTTGCCTTCTGCCACCACACCCTTACCTTCTTTAAATAAATCGGGCAAAATACCTTTGTACATGACTTGCATGGTTTTTGCCGTGTCGGTCACTCTAAACTGCACATGCAGGCCATCTGGCAGGCGCTTTAAGCTGCCGTTTTCTACTAGGCCGCCGATTCTAAAGCTGCCCGTTTTAGGTGCTTCGCCCTTTTCTACTTGCGTGGGCGTAAAGAAAAACACCAAATTACTTTGGAATGATTTGGTAATTAATACGGTAGCGATGACCAATAAAATCAGCCCTGCCGCGATTAAACCAAACCGCTTATGTCTTGCTTTCATAAATATCTTGCTTTCATGACTTGTACACCTTTAATTAAATGGCTTCTTGCTTAATTGCTTGGGCAATACGCTTGTTGCGACTTTTAAGTGACAGTAGCTCAACCGCCATGCAGCCAAACGTAACGCCAAACGATCCCCATACATAAAATGCGTAACCGCCCATTGCTAAAAACTCACTTATACTATGCCATTGCATCTGCTTTCCCTCTTTTTTAATGTTGCCTAAACCTAGCCTTGTCTAAACCTAAGACTTGTCTAAACCTAAGACTTGCCTAAACCTAAGTCTTGCCTAAACATGGCTGCTTTGCTGTCGCGCTCTAAAATTTCTGCGCGCACGCGTATTAACACAACCGCAATGCTATACAGCCAAAAACCTATTGCCATCACCAGCATACCTTTTAGCATGACAGCGGCCATGGCTGGCGCTTGCGTCAAGCTTACCGATGCACCTTGATGCAGGGTATTCCACCACTTTACCGAGAAGTAAATAATCGGCACATTAATCGCCCCCACCAAGGCAAGCACTGCACTGGCTTTATCGGCACGATTTTTATCGTCTATCGCCGCTTGCAGCGAGAAATAGCCAATGTACAAAAATAGCAAAATCAGCTCAGACGTTAAGCGTGCGTCCCACACCCACCAAGCGCCCCACATCGGCTTGCCCCAAAGTGAGCCTGTCACCAAGGCCACTAGCGTGAACATGGCGCCAGTGGGCGCAATAGCGGTGGCCATCATGTAGCTTAAGCGCGCATTTAGCACCAAACCTAGCCCAGCATATAAAGCCATTAACAAGTATAAAAACATTGAAAACCAAGCCGCTGGCACATGCACAAAAATAATGCGATAGCCTTCACCTTGCTGAAAATCAGTTGGCGCAACAAACACGCCTAAATACAAACCGTAGGCAATTAAAATGGCCGCGCCCGCTGCGCACCACGGAATAATTTTACCTGCTAGCGGGTAAAAGGTTTTTGGCGATGCGTATTGTAGCCAATTAAATTTAAGTCTATCAATGTCGGTTTTTGGTTCTATATTTTTCATTCAAATACTCTGCTATTGATTAGTTACTCTAACGCAATACGTAAGGCTGCGGCTGACGCAAGCGGCGAAAATACAAGTGCCATTGCCAATACCGCGCCCAGTAGTGATAACGCGCCATTTGCGCTCATGCCAATAGATACCGCATTGACCGCACCTGCGCCAAACACCAGCACAGGAATATATAGCGGCAATACCAAAATTGCGATTAACACGCCTGTGCCGCGTACACCCAGCGTCAGTGCCGCGCCAATACTGCCAATTAAACTTAACGCTAGCGTACCCATTAATAGTGATATTGCTAGCGTTTGAAGCTCTGCACCGCTTAAATTAAACTGCACACCAATTAAAGGTGCCACCAACACCAATGGCAAGCCTGAAAGCAGCCAATGCGCTAAAATTTTCATCAGCACAACCAATACAACGGGTTGATTTGAAAGCATAATTTGTTCTAACGTGCCATCTGCATGGTCGCTAGCATACATGCGCGATAGCGACAACATGCAAGATAGCAAAGCTGTCACCCACAGTACACTAGGCGCCATCGCTTTCAACAATTTTGGATCTGCGCCTGAGCCCAGCGGAAACAGACTCGCCGCAATAATAAAAAAGAAAAACACCGCGGCAACATCCGATTGGCGGCGCAATGCGACGCGAATATCACGCGTCAATACGCGGTACAAAACAGAAAATGTGCCTAGTGCTTGTTGCATCTATATTTAAGAATATAGCCGCAATTGTTCAAACTGGGGTACGCTTAAACTTACTTCTTGGTGTGTAGTCATAATGACCATGCCGCCCGCATTGGCAAAGCCTTCAATTTTTTGTTTTAGCAGTTCGGTAGCCGCTACGTCTAAAGCGGTAAATGGCTCGTCTAACACCCACAGTGGCAAATCTTGCAACCACAAGCGCGCTAAGGCTACACGTCGCTTCTGGCCTTGTGACAACAGGCGTGTAGGTAAATTCAGCCCGCGCGCCAAGCCCAACATGTTAAGCACCTCTGCCGCTTGCGATAACTCAAACGGTGTGCCTGATAAAGCCAATGAAAATTGCAAATTTTCTAGTGCAGTTAAATCTTCTTTAATGCCTGGTAAATGGCCAATATACAAGACATTTTTGTAATATTCCTCGGCCAATGATTGAATGTTTGCGCCGCCCCAGTTGATGCTGCCTGCATATGGCTGTGCAAGCCCGCAAATCATGCGCAGTAGCGTTGTTTTACCCGTACCGTTAGCACCCTGCAAATACAGCACGGTGCCGTTAGCGCACTTAAAATTCAGGCGCTCAAACAGTAATCGTTCACCGCGCACACCCACCACATTTACCGCAGTAAGGGCATGCTGATTCGCTAAAAATCCCATCGAAACCTAATCGCTACCAATTAAATAGTTATTGTACACGTTAAAATTAAGTGCCCTAAATAGCACACCTTCAAATAAGATTTATTTTTAACCTTTTTTATTAAAATTGTATAAAGATTTGTTCAAATTTTCATCAATCAATGTAGGTTTTTCGTCACTTAAACTATTTTAAATACAACGTTATTTAAAAATAGTAATAAAAATAGCTACTTATATAACCATTTAATGCAAAACACGTTGGCACACAAACTGCATTAACAAACTATCTTAACTTTTAATGAGCTAATAAAGCATGAAAAATTTAAACATTGCCTCAAGTAGCAGTAACGATAGCCTGGCTATTTATGCAGAATTTTTAGCCCGCTGCCGCAAGGTTATGGGGCCGATTGACCTAGAAAAGCTCGCTTATGATGCTGATTATAAAGCCGATTTTTTTAATCGCGTTAAGTTAAGCGAAGACGACAAGTTATTTAAACTTGCCGCACAGGTCGATCGCAAATTAAACGAAGAAATGTTTGGCGCACATTAAAAAATAAGCGCAAACCAAACCTTAAGCCAACTGCGTTTTTTGCGCTTGCGTTAAATGTGGGCTTAACACTTGCAACATTTGCGCGAATATTTTGGCGT
>JANOWA010000154.1:0-5198 GCA_031417675.1 Methylotenera sp. | reverse complement strand
CGGTTTGTAGTGCATGGTTAAGAATATACCAGTGGCGATTTGCATCACCAAAATCATCATCGCCAGCGAGCCGAAAAAGTACCAAAAATTAAAGTTTTTGGGCGCGTAGTATTCAGTTAAATGATTTTTAATGTTGCTAGTTAATGGAAAGCGCGTATCAATCCAGCCCACTATTCCTTTAGTTTCTTGGCCTGTTGTTTCTACTTTTTTATCGCCAGCCATCTTAAGCCTCTGCCTTTGCTGTTGCATCGCTGTCAACGCCAATTAAAATAGTGTTGTCTGCCAAGTATTTATGCGGCGGTACAACAAGGTTGATTGGCGCGGGCGAGCCTTTAAATACGCGGCCTGCCAAGTCAAATTTAGAGCCATGACATGGGCAGAAAAACCCGCCTGTCCATTGCTCGCCCATATCACCACCTTTTTCTAATTTTGCCGAAGGCGAACAACCCAAATGTGTGCAAATACCAACCACAACGCCAATATTGGCCTTAATTGCACGATCTGCATTTTTGCAATAAGCAGGTTGTTGCGAAGTCACTTCGCACATGGGGTCAGATAACTGATCGTTATGTTTAGCAAGCTCAGCGGTTTGCTCGTCAGTGCGATTAATAATCCACACTGGTTTACCGCGCCATTCGGCAGTCATAAATTCGCCAGGTTTAATTTTGCTAATATCCACTTCTACAGGCGCGCCAGCGGCTTTTGCGCGCTCGCTTGGCAACATGCTGCCTACAAACGGCACGGCCATGGCGGCCGCGCCAATAGCGCCAGTGCAAGCCGTTGCGGTAATTAAAAAGTTGCGTTTATCTTGGTCTATTTTGCTAGGTGCTGAGAATGACAACTCATCACTGTTGTCATTTTTTGTGTCTGACATGCGTTTTCCTTGCGGCCTTTTTGAGGCTTAATTAATCAAGTTTTGATAATGGCGCGTATTTTACCGTTAAATGCAAATTAAACCAAATTTAATTGCATAAGTAATTGAATAAAATCAATAAATTTTGTTTTTACACGGGGTTATCAATATCAATAAATTCATGCTGCAAACCAAATTTTTGCGCCAAATGTTCGCCTAATGCTTGTACGCCGTAACGTTCTGTTGCGTGATGCCCCGCAGATATATAAGACATGCCTGACTCAATTGCTACGTGCACTGTTTGCTCAGAAATCTCGCCGCTAATGTAAACGTCTGCACCAGCCTCAAGCGCTTGCTCGATATAGCCTTGCGCCGCGCCAGTGCATAATGCGATGCGTTGAATGGGCTTTTGCAAATCGCCAATCACTTGCGGCGCGCGCTGTAGCTTACTTTCAATCATTAAACTTAAGCTTTGGAGCGTTTGCGGCGACTTGAGTTCGACTATCGCCAGCATATTTTTTTCACCCGCCCAGCCTGACACATGCAAACCCAATTGCTTGGCTAACATGACGTTATTGCCCAGCTCGGCGTGCATATCCAACGGCAAATGATAGGCAAACAAATTCAACTCGTGCTGCAATAAAAACTGAATGCGGCGTTTTTTAATGCCAGTGATGGTTTGCGCTTCGCCGCGCCAAAAATAACCTGATGCACAAGTACTGCGTCTGCATTGGCTTGCACAGCCGCTTGTAATAAGGCCATGCTGGCGGTTACACCAGTGACAATTTTATAGATTGCTGGTTTACCTTCTACTTGTAAACCATTTGGGCAATAATCGCTAAAACGCTCTGGCTGTAACAGCGTGTTTAAATAATTGTTAAGCGCATCTATTTTCATGAGTTTTCACCTATACTAATACAATCATTCTATTTTATTCGTCAATATAATTTATTACATGAAACGCATTTGGCTTATTTTTGCACAATCTGTTACCGCATGCCTAGGCTTGCTGTTTGTACTACGCGTTTTTTATCCACATTTACTTGAATCTAGCAAAGAAGGCATTGTGATTCATCAGGTAGAATCTAGTGTGACGCCTAATAATGCAAAAACGGGTTTTAGTATTGCCGCAAAAAAAGCCATGCCGAGCGTGGTTAATATTTTTACATCCAGCAAAGTTGTTGCGCCAAACCCTAATGATCAACTTAAAGACGATCCATTATACAAACATTTTTTTGGTGAGCAGCCTGATGGCAATGAAGATGATCAACCTGATAGCAGTCTTGGTAGTGGCGTGATTGTGAGCGATAAAGGGCTAATCTTAACCAATGATCACGTGGTGGCCAGTGCTGATGAGATTGAGGTCGCGCTGGCAGACGGCAGAAAACTTTCCGCCAAAGTGGTGGGCACAGACCCCGACACCGATTTGGCCGTGCTGCAAGTCGAAGCGACAAATTTACCCGCCATTACGTTTTCCAGCTCCGATAAGTTAAACGTTGGTGATGTGGTATTGGCCATTGGCAACCCATTTGGCGTGGGACAAACGGTCACGCAAGGCATTGTTAGCGCGCTTGGGCGCAACCATTTGGGTATTAACACCTACGAAAATTTTATTCAAACCGATGCTTCTATTAACCCAGGCAACTCAGGCGGCGCGCTGATTGATGCCGATGGTAATTTAGTTGGCATCAATAGTGCGATTTATTCACGCAACGGCGGCAGCATGGGCATTGGTTTTGCGATTCCCGCCAGTTTAGCGCGCCAAGTGATGGAACAAATTGCGCTTAGCGGCAGCGTCACGCGCGGCTGGATTGGCATAGAAGCGCAAGATATTACGCCCGAGCTTGCTGAGTCGTTCAAATTGGCGCAGGCACGTGGATCGTTGATTGCGGGTGTATTACGCAACAGCCCTGCTGAAGTGGCGGGCATCAAGGCAGGCGATGTATTGCTGGCGATTAACGACAAAGAAGTGAGCGATAGTAGCAGCATGCTAAATTTAATTGCCGTGCTAAACCCCAATGAAAAAGCCGTGTTAAAAATTGCAAGGGCAGAAAAAGAGTTGAATATTAAAGTAACGGTTGGTAAGCGTCCTAAGCCAGTAGTTAGCCAAAAACAAAACTAAGCATTAGCCTATTGTGCATGAATAGTATTGGCTTTAGGCGTAGTAAATTGTGCAATTACAACGCCTGCTTCATACAAAAGCCACAGCGGCAAAGCTAACATAAACTGCGAAATAATATCGGGCGGCGTAAAAATAGCGCCAATAATGAACGCGCCCACAACCACATAGCCACGCGCTTCTTTTAATTGCGCAATCGTCACCCAACCAAATCGCGCGATTAACACCACAGCAATTGGTACCTCAAACGCCAAGCCAAACGCCATAAATAGCGTCATTACAAAATCGAGATACTGCGAAATATCGGTCATCACTGCCACGCCGACTGGTGCGCTTTTCACCATAAAGCCAAATACCACTGGGAACACCGCAAAATAGGCAAACGACATGCCTGTGATAAATAAGATGCAGCTGGCAACAATAACTGGCACCATCAGCTTTTTCTCGTGCGCATAAAGCCCAGGTGCCACAAACGCCCAAATTTGGTACAAAGTAAGTGGCAGTGAGATTACAAATGCCGTCATCATGGCTACTTTCATCGGTACAAAAAACGGCGTGGTGACTGCGGTGGCAATCATTTGGCCGCCCGCGGGCAGTTTGGCTAGCATAGGTGCTGCTAGCAGCGCATAAATTTTATTGGCGAATGGGAATAAACAGAAAAACACCACTACAAAACCAATAACCATTCTGATTAGCCGATTACGCAGCTCGATTAAATGCGAAATAAACGATTCAGTCGGCGTCATGCACAACTCACTTTGCGGCAACTTTAACGCGCTTGGTTACAGGTTTTATAGCAGCCAATTTTACTGTTGAGGCTTTTAAAGTACTTGGCTTAGTTACTTTAGTTTTGACTGGGCTGGCTTTTACTAGCTTTGCTTGGCTAGCTGTTATTGTCTTTGGCGTAACTGTGTCGGTTACCGATTCTTTTAAGTCAGCAACTTGCTGATGTATATTGTCTTGTGTGCTTTCAACCGTTTTTTTAATTTCTTGTTGCAGTTTTTGCAACTCATCAAAGCGCATTTCTCGGTTTACTTCTTCTTTGATTTGCGTCATATAACGCTGCAGTCGGCCAGTAAAAGCACCTACTGTGCGCGCCACTTTTGGCAGCTTTTCTGGCCCAATTACTAGCAAAGCAACCACTGCTATTACTAGCAACTCTGAAAAAGAAACGTCAAACATAAAAGCTTATTGTTTAGTCTTATTGGTCACTTCGCCTTCAATCGTCGTACCCGTTTTTTCTGTTGTGTCTTCAACCTTGCCTTCATTCATGGCTTTTTTAAACTCATTTACCGCGCCACCTACATCGCCACCAATATTTTTTAATTTTTTAGTGCCAAAAATCAACACCACAATTAACAACACAATCAACCAATGCCATAAACTAAATGAACCCATGATAGTCTCCTAAAATATAATGTTGCAATGACTAAACAGCACCGCCACCAAATACATGTATGTGAATATGAAACACTTCTTGCCCACCTTCACGCCCCGTATTAATGAGCGTTTTAAAGCCTTTTAAACCTTGCTCTGCCGCCAGTTTTGGCGCAAGCAATAACGCTCCCCCCAGTAAAGCCTGATGTGAATCATCACAATCTTTTAGCGTTTCTACATGCAATTTTGGCACAATTAAAAAGTGTACTTTTGCCATTGGTTTGATGTCGTTAAACGCAATAAAATCCGCATCTTCATAGATTTTTTTTGCAGAAATCGTACCACTAATGATTTTGCAAAAAATGCACGTACTTTCATTCTGCGCACTCATTTAATACGATTCTCTTTCTCGGTAATACCCGACAAACCTTCACGCCGCGCTAACTCATCCAACACATCTTGCGGCTTTAAATCGGCCTTTGCCAGCATAATCAGCGTATGAAACCACAAATCGGCAGTTTCATAAATAATCTCGTCTTTATTGCCACCTTTAGCTGCAATCACCGTTTCTGTGGCTTCTTCGCCAATTTTTTTGAGTATAGAATCCATGCCTTTGGCATACAGTTTCGCCACATAAGATGACGTTGGGTCAGCACTTTTGCGCTGCTCCAATAATTCTGCTAATCGGTTTAATACGTCGCTCATACTGTTGGTTTAGGCTATCGGTTTATAAATGTCTTCAGGGTTTTTAATGATTGGCTGGTCGATTAACCAATTACCATGTTCTAACTTCTTAAAAAAACAACTGTTGCGTCCCGTGTGACAAGCAATGCCGCCCACCTGCTCAAT
>JANOWA010000153.1:0-16147 GCA_031417675.1 Methylotenera sp. | reverse complement strand
ACGATGCCAGATTTCAAACGGGTAAAATAAAAATGGATACTGCATATCACACTATGTTTGACGAGATTGTGCGCGTGAATAATGTGTATAACACGCTCATTATTTACGAAGGGCGGCATTATCATGCGGCGAATCAGTTTTTTGGCAAAACCTTAAAAGATTCGCGGCTGGCGCAGGTATTTTTTATTAATAAAATTGACGCACAAAAGCATAGCTCGTTTCCACTAAACCGTACCGCCGCGATTAAGATTTAGCATCTTTATGTAAGAGCGAATTTATTCGCGATGAATACTTGTCGCGAATAAATTCGTTCTTACAGTTTTAATCATCTATCCCCAGCTCTTGAATTTTGCGCGTAAGTGTATTGCGCCCCATGCCAAGCTGGTTGGCGGCCTCTATACGGCGTCCATCGGTGTGTTGCAGGGCTTTGGTAATCATCACCCGCTCAAAGTCTTTGGTGCGCGCTTCTAGCACGTTTTGTTCGCCGCGGTTTAGTGCATCGGCCACCTCGGCTGCCAAGGTTTCTTGCCAAGAATTTGCGCTAGCCGATTTTGATGTCTCTTCTTTTAGTTCGGGCGGTAAATCGGCTACATCTACGTTTTGGCCTGGCGCCATCACGGTAAGCCAATGGCATACGTTTTCTAGCTGGCGCACGTTACCGCTCCAACTAACAGCCGTTAAATAACGCAGTGCAGCGGGGGATAGCTGTTTCGGCTCTACGCCCAGCTGAATGGCACTTTGTGTAAGAAAATGTTAGGTAAGGTGCGGAATGTCTTCGCGGCGCTCGCGCAATGGCGGTAAGCGCAATCTAATCACGTTTAAACGGTGAAATAAATCTTCACGAAACAATCCAAGTTTAACGCGTTCTTCTAAATCTTGATGCGTAGCCGCAATCACGCGCACATTCACTTTAAGCGGCTGGTGGCCGCCTACACGGTAAAATTGGCCATCGCTTAATACGCGTAACAGCCGTGTTTGCAAATCCGCAGGCATATCGCCAATTTCGTCCAAAAATAATGTACCGTTGTCGGCTTGCTCAAATCTGCCGCGCCGCGCCGCCGCCGCGCCAGTAAATGCGCCACGTTCGTGGCCAAACAATTCACTTTCTAATAAATCTTTGGGTATGGCCGCTGTGTTAATGGCGATAAACGGTTGCAATGCGCGTGGACTATGCTTGTGCAATGCGCTGGCGACTAGCTCTTTGCCGCTGCCCGATTCGCCGTTAATGAGCACCGTGGCGTGGCTGCGGCTTAGCCGACCAATGGCGCGAAAAACTTCTTGCATGGCAGGTGCTTGGCCGATAATTTCGGGTGTTTCTTCTAGCACCACAGTATGCATATTTTGATTATCAATGGCTTGGCGCAAGCTTTCTTCTACTGCGCGCTTAATCACGTCAATGGCTTGATCGACATCAAATGGCTTGGCTAAGTATTCAAACGCACCGCCTTGAAAAGCCGCCACGGCGCTTTCTAAATCCGAATATGCCGTCATGATAATCACTGGAATATCAGGATATTTTTGTTTGATTTCTGCCAAGAAATCAAGCCCACTGCCGCCAGGCATGCGGATATCGCTGACCACCACTTGCGGCTGCTCGTGCGTTAAGGCGTTAAGTGCCTCGGCCACGTTTGAAAACGTTTTAAAGGCCAAATCGGTGCGCGCCAGCGCTTTTTCAAACACCCAGCGGATTGATTTATCGTCGTCTAAAATCCAAATTGGTTTCATATTGTTCTCAATTACAAATTTGATGCTACTGGTATATGTAAGAGCGGATTTATCCGCGAAATACGATTGACTTTGCTAATGACCATTCTTCGCGAATAAATTCGCTCTTACCATTATTGCTGAATATTGGCATGCTTCATCACGGTGCTTTCTACAGGTAGCAATATGGTAAACGTGGTGTTGCCAGGCACACTTTCGCAATCAATCATGCCGTGATGCTGCGTAATAAAAGTTTGCGCTAGCGCAAGCCCAAGGCCGCTGCCGCCCTCGGTTCCAGATACCAGCGGGTAAAAAATTTTATCGCGAATATCCACAGGAATGCCAGGTCCATTATCGGTAATTTGCAATTTAATCGCCACACGATAGCGCTTTTTAGCCAGCGTTACTTGGCGCTCGGCGCGCGTTCTAAAAACCACTTCGGCTTGCTCTGTTCGCCCAATCTGCATGGCTTGCACGGCGTTGCGGGCAATATTGAGCACGGTTTGTATTAATTTTTCACGGTCGCCAATTAAATCGGGCAGGCTGGTGTCGTAATCGCGGCGCACTTTAATATGGTTGGGCGATTCGGCCAGCAGCAGGCTGCGCACGCGCTCTAACACCTCGTGAATATTGGTTGGCTCGTATTTGGGCACGCGATGTGGCACCAGCAGCCTATCCATCAGGCTTTGCAGCCTATCTGCCTCTTTAATAATCACTTGCGTATATTCGCGCAAACTCAGGTTTGGCAGCTCGTGTTCTAGCAACTGCGCTGCGCCGCGCAAACCGCCCAATGGGTTACGAATTTCATGCGCCAGGTTACGCAGCAATTCAGAATTGGCTTGTTGCTGAATTAGCATGCGCTCTTCGCGCGCAATGCGTAGCTGTTGATCCATCTGCTGAAACTCTAATAGCAGTGCGGCATCTTTAATATTGACGGGCGTTACCGTGCAAGTAACCGCAAACGAGTGCTGGCGCACGGTGGTAATTGCAAACTCGTGTTCGCGATATGGGCTATCGTTTTTAAGTGCGTTATCAATCGCTAGTTGTAGTATTTCGCAATGCAAAAATACTGTTGAAATATGATGATGGTGGATTTGCGTTGCACTAAGCTCAAATAAAATTTCCGCGCTGGGGTTGGCATAGACGACGCGATGCGACGCATCAAGCAAAATCACCGCGGTGGCGAGATGTTCTAAACCCGAAAAACCAGATGGAATGTTTTGTAACATGGTTTAAACTTAAAATAACATCAATATTGTATAGCAATTAAAACATTGCTCGTTTGTTTGATGTTATTAAGCAAAAGCCAAGCCAGCTTTTAGCCAGCTAAAACCACAAGCTAAAAAGACTATTTTGTTGCGTTAATTTCTTTAGTAAGCAAATCAATATTACGTTGATGTACGTCAACATCCGCCTGTAATGACTTCATTTTTTCGTCAAATTTTGCGACGTTACGCCTTGTAGCGCCACCCGATTTC
The DNA here is from genome assembly GCA_031417675.1 of Methylotenera sp. Taxonomy (GTDB): domain Bacteria; phylum Pseudomonadota; class Gammaproteobacteria; order Burkholderiales; family Methylophilaceae; genus Methylotenera_A. The sequence goes on along the minus strand of JANOWA010000153.1, from coordinate 12,965 downwards.
TTGCCATCTGGGCCAGTTACAACGGGCGTTTTAAATACTTCAGGGTTAGATTCACCTTCAGCATAGGCTTTTTTGGCATCCTCTAGCGCTTTCTTCTCGCCATCTAATTCGCCTTGTAAAATCTCTTTACGCTTGCCATCACGTTGGTTTTGCGTACCTGAATCCACCTTGGGAAAGCTGGCGGGCGTTGGCGTTTTGGCTTGTGGCGTGCGCTTAGTCTCGCTGTTAGCGCCAGATTCAGAACCATTGCCAGCGTTAGTACCAAAGCTGGTATCAGCAGGCTCTAAATTCAGCTTTTTCGAGCCTTTAAGTTTCACATTCGAATAAGTCACATTGCCGTTAGCATCGATTGTTTTGTAAATCTCGGCTTGCGCTAAAACTGGCAACAGCAGGGCAATTAATAATGCGCTTAAAAATTTAAATTGTTTAGTCATGGCAATAGTTTAGATGAGAGTCTTACAGTTAGCAACGAAGTATTAGCGAATATGGTTGACTGTGACAGCGGGAAATAAAAATTGTGCAAAACTTACAACACATCATAAACGAGCAAAAACAAAAAAGGCAGCCTAAGCCGCCCTTTTTTGGTGCATAAATCTAAATCAGCTTAGCAAGAATAGTACATGCCAAACTCAATTGGATGCGGCGTCATGCGCATTTTGGTCACTTCTTCCATTTTTAAATCAATGTAAGCATTAATCCAATCATCGGTAAATACGCCGCCACGGGTTAAAAACTCGCGATCTTTATCTAAATATTCCAGCGCTTGGTCTAAGCTTGAACATACGGTTGGAATTTGTGCATCTTCTTCGGCAGAAAGATGGTATAAATCTTTAGTCGCTGGCTCGCCAGGGTGAATTTTGTTTTGTACGCCATCTAAACCCGCCATCATCAGCGCGCTAAACGCCAAGTATGGGTTAGCGATTGGGTCTGGAAAGCGCGCTTCAATACGACGCGCGTTTTCGCCATGCACAAAAGGAATACGGATAGAAGCAGAGCGATTTTTAGCAGAGTACGCTAATTTTACGGGCGCTTCAAAGCCTGGCACCAAGCGTTTGTACGAGTTGGTGCCAGGGTTGGTAATCGCATTTAAAGCGCGCGCATGTTTGATAATGCCGCCAATGTAGAACAAGGCAAACTCGCTCAAGCCCGCATAGCCATTGCCTGCGAATAAGTTTTTGCCATCTTTCCAAATAGATTGATGTACGTGCATACCGCTGCCGTTATCGCCAACGATTGGTTTTGGCATAAATGTGGCTGTTTTGCCATAAGCGTGTGCTGTGTTAAGCACTACGTATTTCAGTAGCTGAGTCCAATCGGCACGTTGCGTTAAGGTGCTGAATTTTGTACCAATTTCGCATTGGCCAGCGGTGGCTACTTCGTGGTGATGCACCTCAACAGGCACGCCCATTTCTTCTAGCGTCATACACATGGCAGAGCGAATATCTTGCAATGAGTCGACTGGAGGCACTGGGAAATAGCCACCTTTAACTGCTGGACGATGGCCTGTATTGCCGCCTTCAAACGTTTCATTAGAAGACCAAGCGCCCTCTTCTGAATTAATTTTAACGCTAGAACCTTGCATGTTTGATGACCATTGCACGCTGTCAAAAATAAAGAATTCTGGTTCTGGGCCAAAATAGGCCGTATCGCCCAAGCCGCTTGATTTTAAATAGGCTTCAGCGCGTTTTGCCAAGCTGCGTGGGTCGCGCTCGTAACCTTTGCCATCAGTTGGGTCAACCACATCGCAGGTTAAAATCAGTGTTGGTTCGTCCATAAATGGGTCGATATTCGCTGTGCTTGGGTCTGGCATTAACTGCATATCAGAGGCTTGAATGCCTTTCCAGCCAGCAATTGAAGAGCCGTCAAACGCATGGCCTTCGGTAAATTTAGCTTCGTTAAAGTGTGACACAGGCACAGAAACATGCTGCTCTTTACCACGCGTATCGGTAAAACGAAAATCGACAAATTTAATGTCGTTATCTTTTACCATTTTCATTACTTTAGCCACTGACATCAGAATCTCCCTAGACAATTATTTGGACAAAACAAATTAATTAATAAATAGTAATTACACACTATTTTAGCAAAACTTTATAAGCACGATATTTTAGCAGGAACTGTGCCAGCAAAAAATAGAAAAAAGTGGTTTTTAGTCATTCACTTAGCAAATAGTGACAAAATAGTATGGTCTAAACAAGTGCATCAGCCCTAAATATGCACCAAAATAGTGCAAAATAGAATTTCATCAGATTAACAGTCGAGTGACAATAGTTTGGCCGTGCCGTGATGGTTTTCGCGTTATAATTTCACGCTGCAAATATGCGATTAAGGAGTTTGCCATGAGTGCACTTGAAACGATTTTAAATGCCGCTGCAGAGCGCGGTGCAGCAAAAGGTTTGCCTTATGCGGGTGAATTATCGCCGCAAGAGGCTTTTGAGTTGCTGCAGCAAGGCGCAATTACTTTGGTCGATGTGCGCAGCTTGGCCGAGCTTGAATTGGTTGGCCGTGTACCCAATGCGAACCACGTGGAATGGGCGTTTTACCCTGGCATGCTTGCTAATGCTGGATTTGCCGCGCAACTGCAGGCGCAAGTTGATACCAGCCAAACCATCGTGTTTATGTGCCGCACTGGCGGCCGCAGTCATAGTGCTGCGGTGGTGGCGCAGCAACTGGGTTATAAGGCTTATAACATGCTTGAAGGCTTTGAAGGCGCGGCCAACGAGCAACGCCAACGCACGCTGATCAACGGCTGGAAGCATGCTAATTTGCCTTGGAGCAATTAGTTGGTTGACCAGCCTGCCAAGCCTTTAAATAAAATTGACCGCTATGCGGTTGTAGGCAACCCCATTTCACACAGCAAATCGCCGCAGATTCATGCGGCATTTGCCAAGCAAACTGGTCAGCTTATAAGCTATGAGTCAGTGTTAGCGCCATTGGATGGTTTTGAGGCAACAATACGTGACTTGATTAAACAAGGCTTTAACGGCGCAAATGTGACTGTGCCATTTAAGTTAGCAGCATTTACCTTGTGCGATAATTTAAGCGCGCGCGCTTTTGCTGCGGGCGCGGTAAATATGCTCACATTTGCCAATGGCAAAATAAGTGGTGACAATACGGACGGCGCAGGATTAATTAATGATATTACGCAAAATTTAGGCGTTGCTCTGGATAGCGCGCAGATACTGCTGCTTGGGGCAGGTGGTGCGGCGCAGGGCGTGTTGTTGCCATTGTTAAATGCCCAACCTGCAAGTATCACCATTGCCAATCGCAGCCTAGAAAAAGCGCATTTTATGGTGCAAAAAATCGCGGCAGATCATGCTGTTTGCAACATCACAATCAGTCATTTTGCGCATTTACAAAGCGAATTTGATGTGATTATTAACGCCACTTCTACTGGTTTAAGCGATAGCGCTTTGCCAATTCCAGATGTTATTTTCGCCAAAAATTGCTTGGCTTACGACATGATGTACGGGGTTGAGACGGCGTTTATGGCGCAAGCACGCGCAAATGGCGAGCAGGTGGCTGATGGTCTTGGTATGCTGGTAGAGCAAGCCGCAGAAGCGTTTTACATTTGGCGCGGCATACGGCCAGAAACCGCACCCGTGATAGCAATGCTTAAAAATTTAAAATAGAAGCGCGTGTGAAAACAAATGTGATTAACGCTGCATCCGTCATTCTGAGCCCAAGTATTGTTTGGGCGAAGAATCCAGTATTTAGTAGCAAAAAATCATGGATTCTTCGCTATGCTCAGAATGACGAAGTTAAAAAGATAAATGAGGTTTAATTGATTCGCTGGTTGTTTTATAAATCGCCCAACCTTTCATTAAGTGTGGGCGGGCTTTTTAAGCGCTTTTTTGTGCTGTTTGTGCTGTTTGTGTTGCTGTATCAATTGTGGATTTTTGCGCACATTTGTTGGTGGATTAAATTTAACCCATCTAGCAGTTCTTTTATGGAAAGTCGCCTGCAAATCATTCAAGAAACTAAACCAGACGCCGAGCTAAAACACAAATGGGTAAATTATGCGCAAATATCCAATAACTTAAAACGTGCGATAATCGCCAGTGAAGATGCTAAATTTAACGATCACGAGGGCTTTGATTGGCAAGGCATTGAAAAAGCCTTTGATAAAAACTTAAAAAAAGGCAAAATCGTCGCAGGTGGCTCTACCATTAGTCAGCAACTAGCCAAGAACTTATTTTTAAGCAGCAAACGCACGCCTTGGCGCAAAGGCGAAGAAGCGATTATCACCGTGATGTTAGAAAAAATGCTGAGCAAACAACGTATTTTAGAAATCTACCTAAACGTAATTGAATGGGGCAATGGTATTTTTGGCGCAGAGGCCGCCGCAAGGCACTATTTTAAAGGTAGCGCTGCCAGCTTAAACGCAAGCCAAGCGGCAAAACTGGCTGCCATGGTGCCAAACCCACGTTTTTACGATGACCACCGTAATACCAGCTATTTAAACCGCCGTATTCGTAATATTCAGCGCGGCATGCCTGTAGTTGAATTACCTTAAGCAGAACTGACTTATAGGTTTACTTGACATTGCTAGGGGTTCGCCGCACGTCACCGCTAACCTACAACATCGCTTTTAAATATTGTCCCGTATAACTTTTTTTGTTTTCTGCAACCGTTTCTGGCGTGCCTTTGGCGATTATCAAACCACCACCATCGCCGCCTTCTGGGCCCATGTCAATCAGCCAATCGGCAGTTTTAATGACTTCTAAATTTTGTTCGATAATCACGATGGTGTTGCCTGCGTCACGTAATCTGTGAATCACATCCAACAATAATTGTATGTCGGCAAAGTGCAAGCCAGTGGTGGGTTCGTCTAAAATATACAGCGTGCGGCCAGTGTCGCGCTTGCTTAATTCTAGCGATAATTTCACCCGTTGTGCTTCGCCGCCGCTTAATGTGGTGGCAGATTGACCAAGCGTAATATAGCCCAAGCCTACGTCTAGCAAGGTTTTGAGTTTGCGCGAAATCACTGGCTGTGCGCTAAAAAACGTGTGCGCGGTTTCTACTGTCATTTCTAGCACTTCGCGAATATTTTTGCCTTTAAAATTTATTTCTAGCGTTTCGCGGTTGTAACGCTGGCCTTTGCACACGTCGCACGGCACGTAAACATCGGGCAAAAAGTGCATTTCTACACGCAATACGCCGTCGCCTTGGCAGGCTTCGCAGCGGCCACCTTTTACGTTAAATGAGTATCTGCCTGGCCCGTAACCACGAGCGCGACTTTCTGGCACGGCGGCAAATAAATCGCGGATTGGCGTAAATAAACCTGTGTAAGTCGCGGGGTTGCTGCGCGGTGTGCGGCCAATTGGGCTTTGATCGACATCGACTACTTTGTCAAAATGGTCTAAGCCTTGCACATCTTTAAACGGTGCAGGCTCGGTATTGCTACGGTATAAATGCTGCGCGACCACGCGATAAAGCGTGTCATTTATCAGCGTTGATTTGCCACTGCCCGAAACGCCTGTGATGCAAGTAAGCAGGCCAACGGGGATTTCGACCGACACATCACGCAAATTGTTGCCTGTGGCGTTATTTAGTTTTAGCCATTTTGCAGGGTCGGCTTTGGTGCGCGCGCGTTTATATTCAATCTGCTTCTTACCGCTTAAATACTGGCCAGTGAGCGATTTCGGATTATCTTTAATTTGCTGCGGCGTGCCTTCTGCCACAATTTCGCCGCCATGTTCGCCCGCGCCTGGGCCAATATCCACCACGTAATCTGCGCTTAAAATCGCATCGTGATCATGCTCCACCACAATTACCGTGTTGCCAATATCGCGCAAACGTTTCAGTGTTTCCAGCAGTCTGTCGTTGTCGCGTTGATGCAAGCCAATACTCGGCTCATCCAGCACGTACATCACGCCTGTGAGGCCGCTGCCGATTTGCGAAGCCAAGCGAATGCGTTGCGCCTCGCCGCCCGATAGCGTTTCGGCCGAGCGTGATAGCGATAAATATTCCAAGCCAACGTTGGTTAAAAACTTTAAACGGTTTTGAATTTCGGTGACGATTTTATCGGCAATCGCGAGTTTTGCGCCATGTAATTCAAGCTTCTCGAAGAAAGTAAGCGCTTGCTTTAGCGGGATTCTGCAAACGTCGTGTATATTTTGCCCGCCCACTTTTACGTGACGCGCCTCAACTCGAAGCCGCGTGCCAGCGCAATCGGGGCAAGCTGCGGCGTTAATATATTTCGCCAATTCGTCGCGTACCGCCGATGAATCGCTTTCGCGGTAACGGCGTTGCAAGTTGTGCAAAATGCCTTCAAACGTATGCGTTTTGCCAAAAAATGTACCACGCTCGTTTAAGTATTTAAAGGCAATTTGCTCGCGACCCGATCCATTTAAAATCACCTCTTGAATGTGTAATGGCAGTTCTTCAAACGCCGTTTCAAGATCAAAATTGTAATGCGCTGCCAAGCTAGAAAGCATCTGAAAGTAAAATTGATTGCGCTTATCCCAGCCTTTAATCGCGCCGCTGGCGAGCGATAATGTAGGGAAAGCCACCACGCGTTTAGGGTCAAAAAACGTCACATTGCCCAAACCATCGCACTTAGGGCATGCGCCCATTGGGTTGTTAAAACTGAATAAGCGCGGCTCTAACTCTGCTAGTGAGTAATCACATTGTGGGCAAGAAAACTTGGCCGAAAACGTATGCTCAACCTCAGTATCCATTTCTAACGCAATCGCTTTACCGTCAGCCAAACGCAGTGCCGTCTCAAAGCTTTCCGCAATGCGCTGCTTCATATCTTCGCGCACTTTTAGGCGGTCAACAACCACATCTACGGTGTGTTTGGTGGTTTTGGCCAGTTGTGGCAAGCTGTCCATTTCGACAATTTTTCCGTCAACACGTAACCGCACAAAACCTTGCGACTTCAACTCATCAAATAAATCGTGTTGCTCACCCTTGCGGTTTGCCACCACGGGCGCAAGTATCATCAGCTTGGTGTCTTCGGGCAGTTTCAACACCGAATCGACCATTTGGCTGACGGTTTGCGCTTCTAGCTTGATATTATGTTCAGGGCATTCTGGATCGCCCGCGCGCGCATACAGCAGGCGCAAATAATCGTGAATCTCCGTCACTGTGCCCACCGTGCTGCGCGGGTTGTGCGATGTAGATTTTTGCTCAATCGAAATCGCGGGCGACAATCCTTCAATCAAATCCACATCGGGTTTATCCATGCGCGCTAAAAACTGCCGCGCATAAGCGGAAAGGCTTTCTACATAACGGCGCTGGCCTTCTGCGTACAGCGTATCAAACGCCAAGCTTGATTTACCAGAGCCTGATAAACCCGTAATGACGACTAGTTTATTGCGCGGCAAATCGAGCGAAATATTTTTAAGATTGTGCGTACGCGCACCGCGTATTTTTATAAATTCCATCAAGCTTTTTCTTTAATTTAATGCAACCTGTTAATATACCGCTTTTAGCAAAATAAGTTTAAATATTTAACGAGTAAAGATGAATACAGTCGAAAAAATGTCCCCACTAGAACGTAAAGCCAGCATCAGTTTGGCCTCTATTTACGGTTTACGCATGTTGGGCATGTTTTTAATCTTGCCGATTTTTGCGGTTTACGCCACACATTATCAGGGCGGCAATAATATTCAGCTGGTTGGTTTGGCGCTTGGCGCATACCCGCTGGCGCAGGCGTTATTTCAGCTGCCCTACGGCATGGCGTCTGATAAATTTGGGCGCATAAATATGATTTATATTGGCTTATTAATGCTAATTATCGGCAGCATTGTGGTGGCGTTGGCGGGCAATATTTATATGGTTATTTTAGGCCGAGCGATTCAAGGTGCGGGTGCGGTTTCTGCCGCGGTAACTGCGCTGTTGGCCGATTTAACGCGCGAAGAGCATCGCACCAAAGCCATGGCCATGATAGGCTCGACGATTGGTGTCACATTTGCCATTTCACTCGTGTTAGGCCCTGCCTTGGCGCAGTGGGTGGGCATTGCAGGCATATTTTGGTTAACGGCTATTTTGGGTGCTTTGGCTATTCTGGTGATTAAATTTGTGGTGCCAAACCCGCTCATTAGCAGCTTTCATAGTGACGCCAGCGCTGCGCCTGCCAAATTAAAAGATGTGCTGCAAAATGGCCAATTATTGCGCTTAAATTATGGGATTTTTGCGCTGCATGCCGCGCAAATGGCCATGTTTATTGTGGTACCGTTTGCGATTTTAAAAACCAGTAATATGACGGTTAATCAACATTGGCAAATTTATTTACCCATTTTGGTTGGCTCGTTTATTTTAATGATTCCTGCCATTATTATTGGCGAAAAAAAGGGCTTGCTTAAGCAAGTGTTTATTGGCGCGGTGGCACTGATGCTGGTTGCGCAGCTGTGTTTTGCAGGGCTAATTGGCAGTTTTTGGGGCGTGGTATTTTCATTATTTGCCTATTTTGTCGCGTTTAATACGCTAGAGGCAACGCTGCCGTCGCTTATTTCTAAACTCGCTCCTGCCGCCGCAAAAGGCACGGCAATGGGCGTTTACAATACGTCGCAATCGCTAGGCGCGGCTGCGGGAAGCTTGGTGGGCGGCTATTTATCGCATCACTATGGGTTTTCGGCCGTCTTTATATTTTGCGCGGTGCTAATGGGTATTTGGTTGCTAGCAAGTTTTAGCATGAAAACTCCACCCGCTGTGCGCACAAAGATGTATCATTTAGGCGAAACCAGCGAGACGCGTGCAGCCACATTAACGCAAGCCATTTCGGCTTTGCCTTATGTGCATGAGGCGGTGGCAATCGCTAAAGAAGGCATGTTAATTGTTAAAATAAAAACGAAAACATTTAGTGATGAACAAGAGATTTTAAAATTGATTGGGAGCAAATAATGGCATCGGTAAATAAAGTAATTTTAGTGGGTAATTTAGGGCGCGACCCTGAGGTACGCTTTATGCCCAATGGCGAAGCGGTGTGCAATTTTAGTATTGCCACTACAGAAAATTGGAAAGATAAATCGGGCGTTAAGCAAGAAAAAACCGAATGGCACAACATTGTCATGTATCGCAAATTGGCCGAAATTGCAGGCGAATACCTTAAAAAAGGCCGCCCAGTTTACATTGAAGGCCGCTTGCAAACCCGCAAGTGGGAGAAAGATGGCGTCACGCGTTACAGCACCGAAATTATTGGCGATAACATGCAAATGCTAGGCAGTAAAGACGGCGGTGGTGGCTCGGGCGCTAGTTATGATGGTGGCATGGATCAAGGTAGCCCGCCTGATGAGATGAACCAAGCGCCTGCGCGCCAAACATCGCAACAGGTGCCTGCTGCAAAACCTGCTAGCGCAAGCGGTAATTTTGATGATTTTGAAGATGACATACCTTTTTAAAAAATAGCCAGTTTAGAAAATAGCCAGTTTTAGAAAATACTGGCGAATAAAAAACCCGCAATTGCGGGCTTTTTATTACGTAACTTGCTGTACAATTTACTGCTTAGTACCTATTACGCTGCCATATAAGCTGCCACCACTGCCAGCAGCGCCAGAACCTGAAATTTGTAAGCCATATTGCAAGCCAGCTGTTTCAGCGTTTGGGCCATATAAAGAACCTTTTACATACGCACCACCAGGCAGTAAGCCAGGGCAACCGTTATAACAAGTGTTGCCTGTAGATACATTGCCTCGGCCAATAAACACTTCAGCGTCACTTAAAGTAGCACTGCCAGCAGTAAGCGGAGATCCACCAAAACCGAATGCGGTATTAGCGATGGTAATGCTGTCTATTTGGCCAGGAACTGGAATATTGATAGTGTAGCCCCATTTCAAATCTCTAAAATTTACAAACATATTGCCAGTGACTGTGTCTGCTTTGCCTAGCGTCACTTTGCTACCATTGATCAGATATGGGGCAGTTGAGTTTAAGAAAGCATAAGTGCCAGTCAAATTAGCTAATCCGGCTGTTGGCGTTGCTATACCAGTAATCCAACTATTCATCAACATATTTTGGCCATTAAAAGTACCGCCAGATGACAGCCCATATCTAACAAACCCATTATTGCGTGCCTCTAACGTTGTACCAGTCACAATGTCGGGCGAGCTCACATTTGTAAATTGTTTTAATGCGTTGCCATTAGGTAAGTTTCCAGTGTTGGGGTTGCTAGTACCAGTGTTGCCTTTGTACGTGCTTTTACCTAAATATACGCCAACTTTATTTGGGCCAGCTTTCATTGCTGCAAACGATACTAGCGTATCCTTGCCAGCCGCCGCCGCCGCTTGCGCCGCTGCCTGAGCGGCTAAATTAGCTGCTGCCTGAGCCGCTAAATTAGCCGCTGCTTGTGCTGCTGCTTGCGCTGCTGATTCTGCTGCTGCTAGCGCCGCTGCTTGCGCCGCCGCTTGTGCTGTTGCTTGTGCCGCCGCTTGTGCCGTTGCTTGCGCCGTTGCTGCGTCAGCCGCCGCTTGCGCTGTCGCCGCATCAATAGCCGCTTGTAAAGCCGCTGCTTCAGCTGCTGCCTGAGCCGCAGCGCTAGTCGCTGCTAGCACTGCTGCATCTGCTGCTAACTGAGCCGCCTGAGCCGCCGCATTTGCCGCCGCTGCATCAATTGCCGCTTGTGCCGATGCTGCTTGCGCCGCCGCCTGAGCTGCTGCATTTGCCGCCGCCGTACTAGCTGCCGCATCCGCCAATGCTTGTGCCGCCACTGCATCAGCCGCCGCCTGAGCCGCCGCATTTGCCGCCGCCAAGTCATTTGCTGCTGTCGCTGCTGCCAAGTCAGCCGTCGTATTAGCTGTTGCCTGATCATCGTTGTTGGTGATAGTTGCATTTGGATCTGAAGCGGTATTTAGACTTTCAGATCTCAGCTGATTTTCAAACAAGTCAGCGACTATTTGATTATTCACCTTTTCGCCAGCTGCAAAAGCTGCTTTGCCACCTGCTGGCGGTGCCGCTGCCGCTTTAGCTGCTTTATTGCTTGGCTTGGGTGCGCCGCCAATACCTACAACTTCAATGGTTTGACCAGTCAAAGCGTTTAAACAACCGCCTGTTAACGCACACACATCCACGCTACCGTGATTAGTGGTCATCAATAAAGTATTATCATTAAAGTTTGCGGTGAATTCTGTGCCGCGAATACCAATGGTGGCAACCGCCGTTTTTAGTTGATAATGATCGCGATTTTTATGGCCAATAAGCCCGCTAACCGTGCGCAGGCCACCTTTTACCAGCTCGGTAAAGTTAAATTCGCTACCATCTTCTTTACCAGTAAACTCAAACTTGTTGATTTTATAAATGGTATTGGGTTGTAGTGAAATTTTACCGCCGTCAATCATGCTTAATTGCACGCGGCCTTCTTTTGTTTCAATCGCATCTCCCGCGTTAAGCTCGGCATTTTTGGCTGCTTTGGTGACTGTTTTATCGGCGTGCGCAATCGTCACATCGCCTGCTGCAAAAGTCACCGTGCCAACTGCTTTGGCCATTGCAACTTGCGATAACAGTAACATTGCAATAAAGCTCGTACCTTTTAACATAAATGGTTTTTTCATATTTTTACCTTTAATCAAAAATTAATGCCGCAAAACAAAGCATTAAAGTTGCTGCCTATTTTTCTAAAATAACAATCCATTAAAAATTTTAGTCACATCAGTTATAATCTAACTTTTGTATCATCAGAAAGCTAAAAGCGAAAACCATGCCAATATATGATTTTCAATGCACAAGTTGCGATTTTAAAGATGAACTGCTGCGTAAAAGCAGTGATACGGGCACAATTTTGTGCCCAAAATGCGCCCAACAAGCTTTTAGCAAAATGCTCTCAGCGCCCAGCTTTCAGTTAAGTGGCAGCGGCTGGTATGCCACTGATTTTAAAGATAAAAAACAAGATTTTAAAGATAAAAAAGTCGTCAAAAGTGATGATTCAACTAAAACTAGCGCAGCCGAAGCACCCGCCGCAAAATGTGCGCCAGGCTGCGCTTGCCATTAAGCACTTTGCTTATAACTAATTGATATAACAAATGAAAAAATATTTTATTACAGGCTTGCTAGTTTTGGTGCCTTTGTTTATTACCATTTGGGTATTTTTTACGCTTATTCACTTGATGGACCAAAGCTTATTATTATTACCCGAGGCTTGGCAACCTCAAAAAATAGTCGGGTTTAATATTCTAGGCCTTGGTACTTTGCTGACATTAGTGACGATTTTTGTCACAGGTTTGGTTGCGACTAACATTTTTGGGCGGCAATTAATCGTGCTGTGGGAGTCACTTTTGGCTCGTGTCCCCTTCGTTAAAACTATTTATTCTAGCGTAAAACAAGTATCGGACACGCTGTTTTCAGACTCGGGCAATGCATTCCGCAAAGCGGTGCTGGTGCAGTATCCGCGCCAAGGCAGTTGGACTATCGCCTTTATAACGGGCGCGCCTGGCGGCGATGTAGTGAACCATTTACATGGCGATTACGTGAGTGTTTACGTACCCACCACACCCAACCCAACTTCTGGCTTCTTTTTAATGATGCCAAAGGCCGATGTGATAGAGCTAGAAATGAGCGTGGACGAGGCTTTGAAGTACATTATTAGCATGGGAACGGTTGCGCCAAAAGACCACCGCACAACACAACAACTACGTTTTCAAGCCACTCAACTTTAATTAACAACAGTAATCTTTGTAGAATTTTTATAGAACTAATACTTATATGACAATGCGTACACACTATTGCGGCCATTTAAACCGCAGCCACATCGGCCAAACCGTTACTTTGTGCGGTTGGGCACACCGCAGGCGCGATCATGGCGGCGTTATTTTTATTGATTTGCGCGATAGGGAAGGCATGGCGCAAATTGTGGTTAACCCAGATATGGTTGCCGCCTTTAAAATCGCAGAGAGCGTGCGAAGTGAATACGTGCTTAAGGTTATTTGTGAAGTGCGCGCACGCCCAGATGGTGCCACCAACGCTAATTTAGCCACTGGTGAAGTGGAAATGTTTGCAAACGAAATTGAGATTTTAAACGCCTCACTCAC